>JASFRP010000618.1:0-3206 GCA_050114895.1 Gemmatimonadota bacterium | reverse complement strand
CTGGAGAGCCTCCTCTTCGAGGTGCGGCCCACGGACCCGTTGACCTATGGCGGAGTGGCCCTGATTCTCGTGGCGACGGCCTTTCTCTCCGCCTGGCTGCCGGCTCGGCGGGCCACTCGGGTGGATCCCGTGCACGCCTTCCGAACGGAGTGAGGGGGCCCCCCCTCACTCCGCCGCAAGGGCCACCCGGGGATCGGACCCCACCGCCCGCCATACCGGAACGGCGCACGCCAGGGTGGCCACCGCGAGGACCAGCCCCGTCACAAGGACGAGCGTGAGGGGATCGTTCGCACCGACGCCGAAGAGGAGCCCCCTCAGGAGGCGGGTCCCCACCACGGCGCCCCCGAGGCCGAGAGCGGCCCCCACGCCCGCGAGGCGCATGCCCTGCACCAGGACCATTCCGCCCACTTGGGGGGCGGCGGCCCCCAGCGCCATCCGGACCCCGATCTCGTGGCTCCTTCGAGATACGTGGTAGGCCAGGACCGCGAAGAGACCCACCGCGGCCAGGACGAGAGGGAGGAGAGCGAGGAGCGTGAGGGAGAGGGTCATCACCCGCCGCTCCGCCAGGGAGCTCCTCACCAGGCCCGACAGGGTGGCCACCCTGGAAAGGGGAACCTCCGGGTCCAGGCGACTCACGATCTCCCGAAGCGCCCCGGCGACCCTCTCCGGAGGCGTCCGGGTCCGAATCGCGAGGCGCATGACGGAGCGGGACCGCTGAGCGTAGGGCACGTAGAGCGCCGCCTCCGGCGCCTCCTCCAGCCGGGTCAGCCGGGCATCCCCCACCACCCCCACCACCTCCATGGGGCGGGGAGTAGGAACCAGCTGGAGCTCCACGACCTTACCCAGGGGGTCCTCTCCCGGGAAAAGACGGTCCGCCGCCGTCCGCCCGAGAATCACCACCCAGGACTGGTCGTTCCGGAAGTCCCCCTCCACGTCCCGGCCCTCCAGGAGGGGGATGCCCAGGGTCTCGAAGAACCCCGGGTAGACCGAGCGGAGGAAGACCCTCTGGGGGTCCTCCCCATCTCCCTGGGCGTGGGCCCGGTAGATGTTCCCGGGATCCCCGATGGGGAGATGGCTGGTTAGGGAAGCGGACTCCACTCCGGGGAGGGCCTGGACCTCCGAGAGAAGCTCCTGGAAATACCGATTCCTGGAGGGTGCATCCGGATAGCGTCCGGCCGGGATCTGGACCTCCGCGGTCAGGAGGTCCCGGCTGTCGAATCCGGGATCCAACCCCTGGAGATTGGCCAAGCTCCGGAGGAGGACGCCGGACCCGGCGAGGAGGAGCACGGAGAGGGCCACCTGGATGATCACCAGGCCGCTCCGGAAGCGGGAGCCGGCGTCCCCGAATCCCCGATTCCCCGCCTTCAGCCCTTGCTGGACGGGGACCCTGGCACTGCACCAGGCCGGGTAGAGGCCCGAGGCCAGCCCGGTCATGAGCGAGAGGCCCACGGCCGCTCCCAGGAGGGGAAAGGAGAGGGAAGGTTCCGGGAGGCCCAGGCGCTCCATGGCCAGGTACCGGAGGATCACTCCCCGGAGCCATACCGCCAGGCCGGTGCCCAGGAGGCCACCGGCCAGGGCGAGACCCAAGCTCTCGGCCATGAGCTGCCGGAGGAGGCGAAGCCGAGGGGCGCCCATGGCCGCCCGGATGGAGATCTCGAAGCTCCGGGCCGGGGCCCGAGCCAGGAGGATAGCCGCGCCGTTGGCGGAGGCGATCAGGAGTACCAGGCCCACGGCCAGTGAAAGGACCAGGAGGCGCGTCCGAACCTCCTCCGTCAGGACCCGGTGAAGCTCCGTGAGGAGGAGGCCCTTGTTCCGGTTGGTCTCCGGCCAGGCATCCGCCAGACGGGCGGCCACCACGTCCACGCCGGCCTGGGCCTGGTCCAGGGTGACACCGGGACGGAGTCGTCCCACCAGATACCAATTGTGCATGTCCCTGGAGGCGGCGGCGAGGCGATCCGGCCTCATGGGAATCCAGAGATCCGCCCTGGACATGAAGAAGAACCCCTCGGGGAGGATCCCCACCACCGTGTACGGGTCACCGTCCAGATCCAGTGCGGATCCCACCACCGACGGGTCTCCTCCGAAACGACGGAGCCAGGTTTCGTGGGTGAGGATCACCACGTCCGCGGCCCCTTCCAGTCCATCCTCGGCCCGAAAGAGACGACCCGTCCGAGGCACCACGCCGAGGATTCCGAAGAGATTGGGGGACCCCACGTTGGCCGAAGCCCTCTCCGCCTCCCCGGCCCCGCTGACGGTGACGTCCATCGGGTAGGGGAGAATGGCCCCGAGGCCGCTGAAGACCGTGGACTGGTCCCGAAAGTCGTAGTAGTCGGCCCCGGTCACCCAGGGGTTGAGATGACCCTGGACGGTGGTTCGCCCCACCACCAGGCGGTTCGGTTCGGGGAAGGGGAGGGGTTTGAGATAGATGTCGTGGAGCACGCCGAACATGGCCAGGGTGGCGCCGATCCCCAGGGCCAGCGTCAGTACCGTCACCAGGGAGAAGCCCGGCGCGCTCCGAAGGGTGCGAACGCTGTACCGGAAATCCTGAAAGAGGGCCTGAGCCGGGCCCTCGGCCCGCCGCTCCCGACGGGCGGAGTATGCCGCCCGCCGCCGCTCCCGGGACCCGAGCCGACGGAGGGTCAGGGCATCCCGACCCGCTGCCGCGATCCAGCGCAGAGTCGGGACCCATCCACCCCCCCCCTCCCTCACCCAGTGAGCCAGCTCACCCTCCCACTCCCGAAGCCAGCGCTTCCGTCTTCCGCGGGGGGCCAGGGGGCTCAGGATCCGAAGCGCCGCGCCGACGATCGTCTGCCTGTTCATCTCCCCTCACGCCGTTCCGGTTCCGGGAGCCGGGCTTCCCCCCAGGGTCCAGGAGATGGCCGGAAACCTCTCTACGACCTCACGGAGAAGGAGGAGGCCTTCCGGGGTGAGCCGGTAATAGCAACGGGGAGGGCGGCCCTCGGCCTCCGCCGCTCCATCTTCTTCCCATTCCGACTCCAGGCAACCCGCCGCCTCCAACCGTCGAAGGGCCGGGTACACGGTGCCGCTGGGGAGCCCCGTGGCTTCGATGATGTCGAACCCGTAACGGGTGCCGGCTTGAATCGCTTGAAGCACCAGCCCCGTGGGGAAGGTCAGATTCGGTCGTGCCATGGGGTCCATCTCCGGGTCGAGTCACACTCACCTCTGCTCACCTCTTTGATGACTAG
>JASFRP010000617.1:0-3211 GCA_050114895.1 Gemmatimonadota bacterium | reverse complement strand
GCCTCGGCCGTGGCCCAGGACCGCTTCAACGCGATTCTCCTCGGGGCCTTCGCCCTGGCGGCCCTGATGCTGGCAGGTGCCGGGATCTTCGGAGTCCTGAGCTACGTGGTGGCCCAGCGGACGGGAGAGATGGGAATCCGCCTGGCCCTGGGCGCAGAGCCCGGAACCGTTCTCGCCATGGTAGTGCGAGACGGTGTCAAAATGGCGGTCCAGGGGCTTGCCGGCGGCGTGGCGCTCTACCTCCTCCTGGCACCCCTCCTGGCATCACTTCTCTTCGGTGTCCCCCCCAGGGACCCCCTGGTCCTGGCATCGGTGGGGGTAGTCCTGGGAAGCGTTGCCCTGATCTCGGGGGTTGTCCCGGCCTGGCGGGCAGCCCGAACCGATCCCGTCGAGGCTATGAAGGGGGAGTAGTGCGAGTTCTTACCGATCCGGAGCGGAGACCATGGAAGGTCAGGACACCCGGTCCCCGCGTTCTCCCTTCCGATTCGGGGGGGGGTTGTACGTGAGGGTCCAATGAGTCGTGGAGGATCTCAACTCCCCATGGCCTTCGATCATGTCCAGGAGATGGAGGCCATCCAGGGGAGACTCCAGATGGACCATTCGGAACTCGAACAGGTCCAGGAGGGCAGCTCGGAGTCTCGGATCTAGGGACATTGAACTCTCTCATCTGGAGCCCAGGATTCTCGGAGCCTCCAGAATCGGCAATGAAAGTGAGATTGCTCACTTTTTTCCGGGTTGCAAGATCGGGGCCTCGACCGTCCCCGCGGAGGGAAGGCTCCTCAGAGCATTCATCCCCTTTGTTTCCAACCACTTTCAGCTGGAAACCATGGGGAATACGGGGAAGAAAGACCGTTGTTCCCACGCAACAGCTGTGGGGAAAAGACTATCCGGAGACGATGGGCGTGTAGGATACTTCCTGGATGGTGCGGGGCTGGAGCTCCCAGACTACGGCGCCCCCCACCCGTACGGGAACCAGGAGTCCGGTCCCGGACGCCAGATCTTCGGTATCCGGGTCGATGGAGTCGGGGTCGACGTCCAAGAAGGCGCGGAAACGGATGGAGAGGGGCCCCGTGCCGTCATCCACCACCAGGACCACTCCGTCATTTCCCTCATCGATGACCTCGATGATGTCGGCGGTGGCCACCTTGACGAGGGCGGCATCCAGCGCCCCCCCACGGGCGCCGGCGGCCTCACCGGTGGTGAGATTCACGGGGACCGGGGCGACTGCGGCGGAGGACAGCCGATAGACCATTTGCCCGTCGAGGACGGGAACGCCCTCCGAGATGCTGGTTCGGCCCCTCACCCGCACGCTGTCGCCCACGGCTACGGTTCCGGAGTCGACGGAGAGCACTCGGATGTAGCTTGCGCCGCTCTTGAGGTGAAGGTCCCGATCTCCTGTCACCGGAAAGCTGTTCAGCGTGGTGCCCTCCACGAACAGAGGCTTCCCGGTGGGGAGGTCCCGTGCTTCGGAAAGGGTAAAGAACGGAAGGGTCACCACCGGGGATACCGTGACTTGCTGCCCGGCCTCCAGAGTGAACGTTTGCACAGTCGATGAGATGAGGCTGAGGGTGTCTCCCAGGTCATTCTCCGAAAGGGACGGGATCATGAGCCCGACGGGGACGTCGGCGAACTGGATGGCTCCGTCCCCGTCCGTCACGTCGGAGACCACCGTTCCGCCGGCTGGCTGAGCCAACTCCACGGTCCACCCCACCAGGGGGGGATCGCTCTGGTCTGCCCCTCCACCCCCGTTCGCATCCAGGACGAGCTTGGCGTTGACGGTTCCTACGGCCTCCACAGAAAGCAGCTTCACGGAGTCCGTCTCCCCACAGGCGGCCATGATGAGCATGGCCAGGGTGGCCCCGAGGGCTTCCGAGGCCCGTCGCCGAGGAGGACTGAGAGGTCTCATCTCACACCTCCAATCCTCAATCCTACCCGTAGCATTCTGCCGGTGTCTCCCCTGAAGACCCAGTTTCCGAACCCGGGATTGACCTTATAGGGGACATGGAGCTGTTCGCCGACTCTCGAAACGCTTCCCCCCCCAAGGACCAGGAGGTTGTCATCACGGATCCCCATGTCGGTGTCGGTCAGGTTCAACCCATCCACGACGATGGCCGTCGCGACCCCCCTGAACTCTGGAAGTCCGAGGGAGAGGCGAAGGTCGACGGTATGGAGGGCATCTGCGCGACAGGAGTTTCGTTCCGGGAAGCTTCCCAGAGCCTCCGAGATGCAGGTCCACTCCTCCGCCAGCTCCTCGATTCCTCCGCCGGACGCCGGGACGAAGGCGACGTCGTTGAACGGGGAGCCATCCCCGTTGGCATCCAGACCGGTGGCCACGCGAGGCGTGAACGGCGGGGAAGAGCGGAAAGTGTAGAGCCCTGACAGAAAACTCTCGCCGGGGAGCGGAAGGGGGAGGACCAGCATTGCGCTGAGGCGGTGGGGGACGTCGAAATCAGAGACGGACTCATCCCAATCCTCGATGGGCAGCTCCGCAGGCAACTGCGCCAGGGCTCCTCCCTCGGATGCGCCCACCCAGTTGTCCCGTGTACGGGAATAGGTGTATTCCACGCTGATGGAGCCCTGGCCCAGGATGGACCCGTCAAAGGAGACCGTCACCCCAGAGTACTTCGACCAACCGTCAGGGTTCAGCGCCCAGACACTCTCGAATCCGGGGAAGCGTCGGCTAGTGGCGGGATCGGCGAAGAGGACCCCCGAGACAATCCGAAGGTCGCCGTAGACGGGCCTACCATTCTGGTCTGCGCCCACCGCCTCGAGAAGGCGGTTCAAATCCGCCCTGCGAAGGATGAACTGGGTGTGGCGGAAGGTCCCCGAGACCCCCACCCTGAAGCCACCGGGAAGATATTGGTAGAGACCCAATGCAGCCCGAGTCGTCATCGGAGCCCGGAGATCGGGTCCGAAGATGGCCAGGCGGGTTCCCCGAACCACCTCGCTCTCCGGAACGCTTCCCCCACTCCAGTCCAGATGCCCCCCCAGCGCACGGTCCACGGCGACGGGTCCGTCCAGGGTCAGGACCTCATGCATGGCTCCCACGTCGACGGCCCCATGCTCGACCCCCATCCCCCCCAGGAGCCAGGTCTTGCCGTTCCCCTGCAGGTCCCAACGGACGTGGAGCCGCCCGTCCACGGATGTGAGGGTCTTGTCCGTCTTGGCGTTGGAGAGTCCGGACACCTCCACCCAACGGGTGAAGATCTCT
>JASFRP010000616.1:0-3218 GCA_050114895.1 Gemmatimonadota bacterium | reverse complement strand
CTCCGGGGGTGGACCAGGAGGACGAAGATCACCAGGGCCGGGGCCGCCAGGAAGGCCATGAGGTGGTTCCCCACCGAGAGGGCAAGAATGAAAACGATGAGGACGAGCAGGTTGTCGTCCTTCCCCTTCCCGAGATTCTCCTGCCAACGAAAGGCCAGCCAGGAGATAAGCGCGATAGTGAAGAGGGAGACGGTGTAGACCTTCTCGTTGACGTTCGACTGGTTCCAGACGGTGAAGGCGGTTGCACTCACCAGGACCGCGACGAAGGCTCCGACAAGCCGGAAGGAGCGACGGCTGCTGAAATGCCTCAGGATGTGGTGGACCACCAGGAACCAGAATCCGTGAGCCAGGGAACTCATGGCCGTGGAGAAGAGATTCACCCTGACGGCCACGGACAAGCCCAAGGGGGCCAGTACCACATCCCAGGCTCTTCCCAACACCACGAAAAGGGGATTCCCGGGGGGATGGGGGATCCCCAGGATATGGCTGGTGGCGATGTACTCACTGGTGTCCCAGAAGGCGGTGGTGGGGGCCAGCGTGAGGATATAGAGGGCCGCCACCGAGAGGGTCGCCACCAGGGCCCATCCGTATGGAGGGCGCAGCTCTTTCTGATCCAGAGTATCCATCACGTCTTCCGCTCAGATATGTGACCGCTGGGTGAAAGAGGACATGAAACGTCCTCGTCCCGGGACTTTCTCCTACCGTCTTGTGAGATGGAGGCTTCCCCAGGTATCCACCTCCAGGCGCCATCCTGGAGGAAGCCACGTGGTGGAGCTGTATTCCATGACCAGGGCCGGGCCAATCAGGGTGTGCCCCTGCCTCAGGTTCCTTCGCCAGACTTTCTCCACCGCCATCCGCTTGCCTGCGTGAAAGACCTCGCCAATCTCGGAAGCGGGTGGCCCTTCGGCTTCGGGCAGGGGAGCATGGGCGAGAGGGCGGGGCGATCCTTCCACCACGGCTCTCAACGTCACAGCTTCCAGGGATGTTCCCTCCCTGGCGTACCCGTACCGCTCCTTATGAGAGCGGTGGAAGGTCGTCAGCCATCCCTGCCGAGGAACCCTGAGCTCGAAGCTCTGGCCGGCGTATCGGGCGTCTATCCAGAGGTGGACCGACAACGCGGCCGGATCATTCCCCTCCGCCACCATCTCCGCAAGGGCCTGGTCCTCCAACTCCCGGAACGCCTCATCCAGACGCGATTCCGTGTCTTCAGCGTCGGAGGACAGGAGAAGGGTGCGGGAGACCTCTCGGGTGGGAGCAGCCGCCAGCATTCCGTAGGCCGAGAGAAGGCCCGGATCCGGGGGGACCAGGGCACGGGCGGCTCCCAGCCGTTCCACCAGCTCGGCGACATGGAGAGCCCCGGCACCGCCAAAAGCCACCAGGACGAACTCTGCGGGGTCGAACCCCCTCTCCACGGAAATCACCCGCAGAGCCCTCTCCATGGCCGTATTCGCCACCGCCAGTACTCCCTCTGCGGTTTCTTCCGGCGCCTTCCCCAGCTTCCGCGAGAGGGCGTCGAGAGGCTCAGCGATCCGGTGGCGGTCCAGGTGCCCCTCTCCGCCCAGGAAGGCCCCTTCCGGTAGACGCCCAAGCCAAACGTGCGCATCGGTCACCGTGATCTCCTTGCCCCCCTGGGCGTAGGAGATGGGTCCAGGGTCCGCCCCGGCGCTCTCAGGACCGACTCTCAAAGCTCCACCGGCGTCGACTCTCGCCAAGGAGCCCCCGCCGGCCCCCACCGTGTGGATGTCGATGACGGGGACGGCCACGGGCTGCCCGGCGATCTCGAACTCCCTCGTATGCAGGGGATATCCCGGACACAGGGACACGTCCGTGGAGGTCCCACCCATGTCGAAGGTGATGATCCTCTCGTATCCCGAGCGCATGGCCCAGGAAAGGGCACCCACGACCCCCCCGGCAGGTCCGGACAGGACCGTATGCACCGGCTCCCGGATGGATCGCTCCACCGGCACTGCCCCGCCGTTGGAGCTCATGATATGGACTGCCTCGGCGCCGCTCTCCTTGTGAAGACGCCCCAGGTATCGGGACATGATGGGAGAGACGTAGGCGTTCACAACCGTCGTGGACGTTCGTTCGTACTCCCGGTACTCCGGAAGGAGGCGGGAGGACACGGAGAGGGGGAGGCCCAACCCCTCCAGAGCTTCGGCAACATCTTCCTCGTGCCGCGGGTTCGCATACGAATGCAGGAGGACAACCGCCAGGGCATCAGCCTCCTGCACCCTGCTCGCCAGACCGGCGAGCTCAGGGAGATCGAGGGGTGCGATCTCATCGCCGGCGGGCCCGAGACGACCCTCTATCCCGACCCGGTCCTCCCTGGCCACGAGAGCCGGCGGCCGGTGGCCCACCAGCGAATAGAGCTGGGGTCGGTTCTGTCGACCAATCTCCAGGACGTCCTCGAATCCCCGATTCGTCACCAGGAAGACACGAGCACCCTTCCTTTCCAGGAGCCCATTGGTGGCCACCGTGGATCCGTGCAGGAGTCGGTGGGGCCGAACCTCCCCTCCCATGACCTCGCGGCTCCCTCGGAGGACGGCATCCGCCGGGTCCCTGGGAGTCGAGGGCACCTTCAAGCTTCGCAGTCGGCCCGCCTCCAGGAGAAGGAGGTCGGTGAAGGTTCCCCCCGTGTCCACCGCAAGAACGAGAGTTGACTTGGCATCAGCACCCGAGGACATTCATCACCGCTCCGGCCATCAGGGATTCCTCCAGGGGAGAAACGAAGTCTTCCCCCATGAGCTTCGCATATGCAGACCTATCCGTCCTTCTCTGATTTCCAGACTCTCGCAGGAGGCGCAGGGGTTGTCCCGGTCTGGAGGGAGTTCCTGTTCGACACGGAAACCGCCGTCACCGCGTATCAGAAGCTGGCTTCCCCACCTTTCGGATTCCTCCTGGAATCAGTCGTCGGGGGTGAACAATGGGCCCGATACTCCTTCTTGGGAAGCCAGCCCCGGGAAGCATGGCGTGTCAGAGGCGGTGAGGTGGCGCTCTGGCGGGCGGGAGAGGGGTGGCGCTCGGTGGGCACCGGGGACCCGTTGGGCGACCTGGATCGGCGCCTCCGGTCCCGGATTCCGGCACGTGTCCCGGGTCTTCCCCGCTTCTGGGGTGGTGCCGTGGGCTTCCTGGGTTACGACCTCGTGCGCCAAATCGAGCATCTTCCCGGCGGTCCCCCGGACGATCTGAATCTTCCCGACGGACTCTTTCTTTTC
>JASFRP010000615.1:0-3231 GCA_050114895.1 Gemmatimonadota bacterium | reverse complement strand
AACTCTCCCCGACGGTCGATGGCCTCCCCCAGGAGGAGGGTGGCGGCGTTTCCGCAGGCGATGAGGAGGAGGAGCCCGGACGCGCCAAGGAGGAGGAAGAGCGGTGGGCGATATCCGGCCACGACCTCCTCCCGGGGGGGCGTGAGGCGGAAGACCGTATCCTCGTGCCTCCCGTTGTCCTTCATGATGCGGGTCACCTCGGCCAGGGCCTCCTCGGTGCCGACGCCCGGGCGGAGGCGCCCGAACGTCTCCAGGTCCCGGCTCCCATACCCCTCCGGCCGGTTCCAATTCGCAGGCACCCACACGGCCCGCTCCCCGCCATCGATGGACGAGTTGAAGAGGTTGTAGAGGGTGCTGTGGATGCGAACGCCCCGGGGAAGGATGCCGATGACCTCGAAGGGCTCGCCGTTCAAGGTCACGGATCGCCCCACCACCGTGGAGTCAGCGCCGAAGCGGGACTGCCAGAGTTCGTAGCCCAGGACCGCCAGGTGGGGGGCGCCAGGCCCCTCCTCTCCCGGTAGGAAGGTGCGTCCGAGAACGGGCCGGATACCCAGGAGGGGGAAGAGGCTCGCCGTGGCTTCCCCGGACTCGATCCTAACCGGGTCCCCTGCCCCGGTGAGCGTGAGGGTGCCGCTCCGGTGAGCACCGATTCCGGAAAAGGCTCGGGTCTCGTCCCGAAGGGTGGTGTAGTCGTCCCACCTGAGGCCGATCTTGTCCCATGCCTCCTGGAGGAGCGGGTCATCCCTCCATGAGGGCCAGGTGCCCCAGATGGTGACCAGCTCCCCGGGGCGCTCGTAGGCCATGTCCTTCAGCAGGATTCCGTCCACCAGGGTGAAGACGGTCGTGGAAGCACCGATGCCCAGTCCCAGCGTTCCCACGACGAGGAGGGCGAAGAGTGGTCGCCTGCGGAGGGTGCGGAGGCCGAAGCGGAAATCCCGCAAGAAGCCAGGGCTCCCCGAGCCGCGTTCCCGGGTGCCCTTTCCCACAAATCGGCCCCCGAGCCCACTCCAAATTGCCCTTCGGAGTTCAAGCTTCAGCCACCGGTCTCCAGCCTCTGCTCCCTCAGTGGTACATTTTCTCGAGTGGAGCTCGTCCAACTCCTCTAGGAAACGGTCGGCCTCCCCGCTTCCCAATCTCCGGGCCAGAAGCCACCGCACCAGGGCCCTCATGACGCACCGTCCAACTCGGCGGAGATGCCGTCCCAGAGCCCCAGGAGGGACTCCCGCATCTCCCTCAGCTTCTCCAGGCCCGCCGGAGTGATCTCGAAGTAGCGCCGGGTCTGGCCTGAATCCGGGGACTTCTTCTCCAGATGGGAACGCAGAAGGCCCTTCTCTTCCAGGCGCCTCAGCGCGATGAAGACGGCGGACTGGGCCGGAGAGCGGTGGGTCCGCTCCTCGATCTCCAAAACCACTGAGACGGAGTAGGCCTCACCCCTCAAGCGAAGGGTTGTGAGGAGGACCTGGTGCTCCAGGTCTCCCAGGGCGTCTCGGGACATTCACGACCTCACCGGATTTAGGCTTCACTATAATTGCTATGCTATCAGACGGCTGAAGGGCCGAAAAGGTTTCACCGGAAGCCCAAGAGATGGAGGAGGTGAAGGAAACGGATTTGGCGTTCCGAAAGGCTTGGCTTGACGACCGGGTCGATTTCTGCAGCCCAAGGCGTGCGCGGGGGCCGGGCCCGATCGTATCTTGTGCCGTTCCTCACAGAATCGGGAGACCACAGTGACCAGAATAGAAAGCACTCCCCGCCCCACAGCGCACACGCGCTTCCGCTACCGGACCGTGATGATCGCCGGTGCCGTCCTTTCACTTGCGACGCTGACGCCACCGGTCCGGGCACAGACTGCGGAAGAAGACCGGCCTGCCGCAGCGCAGGCTGAGAAGAAGGTGCTGTCGATGGACGACTACGGCCGTTGGCGGACCATCGGGGACCAGGCCCTGTCCAGCGACGGGCGGTGGGTGACGTGGGTCTACCGGTTCACCAACGTCGCGCAGGACGATGCGAAGCCCGAGTTGCACCTTCTGGACCTCGAGGCCGACAAAGACACCACCATCGCCAACGGGACGAACGGGACCTTCTCGCCCGACGGAGGGTGGATCGCCTACCAGGTGGATTCGACGCCACCGAGAACTGGACGGAGCACGGGAAGCGGGGGCGGCGGGAACACACCCGTGGCCCAGAGTGGGCGTGGCGGTGGCGAAACGCCGGCCGTCCAGCACCGGATCGAGATCCGAGAGCTCGCCACCGGGGAGACGCAGGTGTGGCGTGGCATGCAGTCGGCGACCTTCTCCCGCACATCGAAGTTCGCTTTGCTCAGGGACCGACCCTCGGCGGGCGGTGGCGGCGGGAGGCGGGGCGGGGGCTTCGGCGGCGGCCGCGGGGGAGGTGGCTCCTCATCGTCCGAGGAGGGCTCGGACGCCATTCTGGTGGACCTGACCACGGGGCGAAGCCAGTTCCTGGGCAGCGTAGGAGATGCGGAGTTCAACCGTGCCGGGGACATGTTGGCCTACACCGTCACCGCCGAGGAGCGCGTCGGCAACGGGCTGTTCGTCATCGAACTCGCCAGTGGGAGCGTCCGGGCCCTGGATAACGCTGACCGCATCTATAGCCAACTCGCGTGGAACGATGCGGGAACGGGCGTGGCAGTGCTGAAGGGGGAGGACGTGCCGCGGATGGTGGAGCGCGACAACACCCTCCTGGTGGTGCCGAATGTTGAGGCTGCCCTGGACCATCCCTCCCTGGCACCGAAGACCCTGACGACATCGGCCCCGGGCTTCCCCGAGGGATGGGTGATCAGCCACCGGGCGCCCCTCACCTGGAGCGAAGATGGCGCCCGGGTCTTCCTGGGGGCCAAGCCGCAGGTGCCGGCCACGGACACGGTAAGGGTGGAGAGCTCCGATTCCACCTCCGATGTGGATGTGTGGCGCACCGCCGACCGGTACATCCAATCGGTCCAGATGGGGCAGGCCCAGCGGGATCGATCCTTCACGTACCAGGAAGCGTTCGATGTCGGACGGGGCACCTACGTGGCCCTCAGCGATTCCACCCTCCGGACCCTGGAGATCTCCCCGGACGGCCGGTGGGCCGTGGGCCGGGACGAGCGCGCGTATGTCTCCGACTGGAAGCCGTCGGTTGCCGACTTCTACCGGGTCAATACCACCACCGGTGAGCGTGATCTCATGCTGGAGGAGCAGCTCACGAGGGGTGCGTTCGGCATCTCTCCCGACG
>JASFRP010000614.1:0-3233 GCA_050114895.1 Gemmatimonadota bacterium | reverse complement strand
AACCTCCGGGTCTCCGGCAACGAGTCCATCACCATCTCCGGCAACTCCTCGTGGGTGGTGGGCCGGGTCACCGGGGAACGGGGCGGGGGATCCCTGTTCCCCAAGCTGGACATGCGCCAGCGGCTCAACGTGAACCTCCAGGGGACGATCGGGACCAAGCTCTTCATCGACGTCGCCCAGAACAGCGACGCCCTCACCCCGCTGGAGAACGCGATCAAGATCCGGTACAAGGGGGAGGAGGACGACGTTCTCCAGGCGGTGGAGCTGGGGAACACCAACCTGAGCCTTCCCCCCACCCAGTTCATCTCCTACTCCACCCGGCAGGAAGGCCTGTTCGGGGCGAAGGCGGTGGCCCAGATCGGGAACATCGACATCACCGCCATCGCGAGCCGGAAGGAGGGGGAGTCGGGAAAGGCCACCTTCACCGGAGGCTCCCAGGAGCGCACCGTCCGCATCGACGACACCAACTTCGTGAACGGGAAGTTCTTCTTCCTCACCGACCCCGACTCCCTCCCCGTGCCCAACCAGATCCTGGAGGTGCGCCTGTACCTGGACGACAACTCCCCGTTCAACGACCAGGAGCTGGGAGCCCAGCCCGCCGACGTCTGGCTGGATCCGGCCCTCCGCACCCCCGCCGACTCCGTGCGCGGCACCTTCCACCTCCTGGACGAGGGGGAGGACGGGGACTACGTGCTCTACAACAGCCAGGACTACCAGAGCTCCTCCATTCCCCAGATCGTGCTCCGCAACCGGCTGCTTCCCACCCACACCCTGGCCGTGGCCTATTCCGTCCTCCAGAACGACGGGACCATCGACACCGTGGGCACCTTCCAGGCCGCGGGGGACACCACCCTGCTCCAGCTCAAGATGATGCGGCCGTCCACCAAGCAGTGGGCGACCCCGGACAACGACCTGCGGCACAGCCCGTGGGCGTCCGTCCGCCGCCTGGAGATGAAGAACGTCTACGATCTCCAGGTCCGCAACATCGAGGCCACCTCCTTCGAGCTCACCATCGTTCGCGACATCGCGGGGGAGAACGGGAACAACCCCCTCACCCTGGATAACCAGTTCGGTGCCAGCACCCAGCTCCTGGAGGTGCTGGGCCTGGACCAGAAGAACAACCTGGATCCGTCCAGCCGCATTCCCGACGGCCTGGTGGATCCGGAGTACGTGGAACTGGAGCACGGGTACCTGTTCTTCCCGGATCTCCGCCCCTTCGACCCCAGCCTGACCGACATCGAGGGGTCGCCGGTCCCGGGGGGGCGCGCCCGTTCCTGGCCCCGGGACGCCGCCTATTCGCGTCCCGACACCCTGGGCTGGGAGGTGGATCCGGCGACCGGGCTCGCGGTGCCGTCTCCGGAGGCGTGGCGGAGCCAGGAGACGGTTCCCGAGATCTACGACCTGCTCCCCACCTACCTCTCCAGCGTTTCCCAGGAGCACCACCTCTACACCATCGAGGTCAAGACCCAGTCGGCGAGCAAGAGCACGATCCAGCTCGACACCTTCGGGAGCGAGGTGCTGAGCGGGTCGGAAACGGTGCGCCTGAACGGCCAGGTCCTGGAGCGGGGCAAGGACTACAACATCTTCTACGAGACGGGGCTTCTCCAGATCAACCATCCCGACGCCACCTCCCCCGGAGCCGACCTCGTCGTGACCTACGACTACGACTCGCCGTTCAGCACCGGTTCCCAGAGCCTTCTCGGCACCAGCATCTCCACCCGGGACGATCCGGCCTCCAAGTTCCTGTTCTCCACGTCCTGGCTGCACGAGGTCAACGGGAATCCGGACCGGCGCCCCCGCCTGGGCGGGGAGCCCACCCGGACCACGGTGGGGGACGTCTCGGGGCGGGTCCGCCTCCAGCCCTGGCTCCTCACCGACATCGTGGACCGCCTGCCCCTGGTGCGCACGAACGCCGCCAGCCGCCTGGAGCTCCAGGGGGCGGTGGGGGTGTCCATGCCCAACCCCAACACCCGGGGCGAGGTCTACATCGACGACATGGAGGGATCCGAGGTCGTCGTTCCCGCCTCCATCGCCCGCGGCGCGTGGTTCTACTCCAGCGTTCCCGATCAGGCCGTCAACTACCTCGACGGCGGAAGCGAGGTGTTCTTCAAGCCCAAACCCGCCGACCGCGGTCAGCTCCTGTGGTTCTCGCCGACCACGGTCCAGGTCAAGGACCTCACCCCCCGCGAGGACAACCAGCAGACCCGCGACGACCTGGTTCCCGTGCTCGAGGTCGTCTACGTCCCCCAGACCGACGCCGGGGTGTACGACTCGTGGGGGGGGCTCGTCACCCCGCTCCGGGTGGGGGGCACGATCGACGTTTCCACCTCCCAGTTCCTTGAGGTCTGGGTCAACGACTTCGTCAACGACCGGGACAACGTCAACCGCCGCGGCGAACTCCTGATCGACGTGGGCACCGTGAACGAGGACGCGGTGTGGGATCCCCTGACCCCCCCCGCGGAACCCAACCAGCAGCTGGACGTCGAGGACAAGAACCGGTCCGGGAACCAGATCGAGTACGACGAGGACACCGGCCTGGACGGGGTGCGCAACGACGGGGAGCCGGCCCCCGCCCCCAACACCATCCGCTGGGGCCCCAAGCCGGCGGAGCAGGACCCCGCGGGGGACGACCGGCTGCCCGACGTGGAAACCCATCTTCCCGACGGACGGCTCATCGACCGCATCCGCAAGTACCGGGGCATCAACGGGACCGAGGGCAACCAGCGCGCGGACGGGGAGGACCTGGACGGGGACTTCTCCCTGGATCAGGAGAACAACTACTACGAGTACCGCATCGATCTCTCCGATCCCGCGTTCCTGGACGTGGGGCGGGACCTGGGGGTGAGCGACTCCAGGAACGGCTGGCGCCTGTACCGCATCCCCCTGGACGGGTACCACATGGAGGTGGGAACCGCCAACCTGTCCCAGGTGGAGCACATGCGCATGTGGTTCCGGGGGGTGGACCCCGGGGACACCCTGGACGTGCAGATCGCCAGCATCGAGATCGTGGGGAACCGGTGGGAGCTGGCGGAGGGGCTGAAGAGCGCCCCCGACGAGAGCTTCAAGATGTTCGTGGTCAACAACAAGGAGGACGCGGGGTACACCGAGCCGTTCGAGGTGGAGCGCATCAACAACGTCAAGGAACGGGAGCAGAGCGTGGCCCTCACCTTCGAGAACCTGCGCCCGGGAAGCGAGCACTGGGCCTTCTCCCGCCAGGCCAAGGTGCGGGACTA
>JASFRP010000613.1:0-3236 GCA_050114895.1 Gemmatimonadota bacterium | reverse complement strand
GCCCACTGACCGGACGATCGTCACCCCGCGGCCCGGGAGGTAGACCCGGACCGGTGACCGCCGGCACCACGGATCTACGGGGCACGCACCGCACCGGTGGGTGCTCCTGAGATGTGCTCCAATTCCTCCTTTCCTCTACAGGAACTCGACGGCATGACCGACAACCGAGTAGACGGGTTCCAGTGGACCCCGTGAAGGGGGGGCCGACCGGCGGCCGAGCGATCTCCAAGGCCCGGGCAGCCGTGGGGGCAGCCGTCGTGGGGAACGTGCTCGAGTGGTACGACTTCGCAGTCTACACCTTCCTGGCCGCCATCATCGGGAGGAACTTCTTCCCCTCCGCGGATCCATCCGCAGAGCTTCTCTACTCCTTCGCGGTGTTTGGGATGGGCTTCCTGGCCCGCCCCCTGGGTGGGGTCGTCATCGGACGCCTGGGAGATGTGAAAGGGAGGAAGGCCGCGCTTCTTCTCACCCTCTTTCTCATGGCGTCGGGCACGGTCCTCATGGGGCTGGCTCCCACGTATGCCTCGGTGGGTCTCGTCGGCCCCCTGGTGATCCTCGGTGCCCGCCTCATGCAGGGATTCTCCGCCGGTGGGGAATGGGGAGGGTCCACTGCCTTTATCGTGGAGTGGGCGCCGGAGGGAAGGCGGGGACTCTACGGTAGCTTCCAGCAGTGCAGCGTGGCCGGGGGCCTCCTCCTGGGATCGGGGTTGTCCGCACTCCTGAGCACGGTCCTGTCCCCGGATGCCATGGAGGGATGGGGTTGGCGAATCCCCTTCCTCCTGGGTGGCATCCTGGGGCCGGTGGGACTCTGGATGCGCCGTACCATGGAGGAGACGCCCGCGTACACCCAGGCGTCCGAGTGTGGCGCTCCCCCCGCTCTGTGGGGAAGAGAGGCGTTGGGACTGGCGGGACGAGCCTTTGGATTCACGGTGTTGTGGACAGTCTCGTATTACCTCTTCCTGACCTACATGCCCACTTTCACCGCCCAATACGCCGACCTGACCGGAGCCCAGGCCCTCTGGTCCAACACCGCGGGGCTGCTGGTGCTGGTGGTCGCTATCCCGTTCTGGGGCCATGTCTCGGATCGAGTAGGGCGGCGTCCCCTCCTGCTGGCGTGCGCTGCCGCCTTCCTGATTCTTCCCTATCCGGTTGCGACCTTTCTCGTGTCGGCTCCCCCCTTTGGAGCCATCCTGGCGCTCCAGGTGGTCATGGCGGTGATCATCGCCCTCTTCTCCGGGGCGGGCCCCGCCGCCATCGCCGAGATCTTTCCCACCCGGAGCCGGTCCACTCTCATGACCATCGGCTATGCGCTCGCCGTGGCCATCTTCGGTGGGTTTGCCCCCTATATCGCCACCTGGCTCATCCGCGAGACCGGTTCGCCGGTGGCCTGGGTCTACTACGTCATGGCCGCCGCCGTCATCTCAGGCCTGGTCATCTACCGCCTGGAAGAGACGGCGCATCGGCCCCTTCGTTGATACCGTCCGAGACGTGGAGTCGATCATGAACACTCTCAATCCTTCCCGTCTCGAGCCCTGGCATTGGCCCAAGGAGTGCTGGTGTGGCCTGGTGAGCCAGGTGCGCGCCGGGGGGCACTTCACTCCCGGCCCAGAAAGGCTCCAAATCTGACCTCTCGAGTGGACTCGCTCTGGGGCCGTCTTCAGATCGTGGTGCACCCCCAGGACCTGAGGGCTTTAGGTCGGGGCCTGCCCTCCTCGTCCATCCCTGTGTCTGAACACGGCGAGCCCCAGGGCCGCTATGGCGGCGGTGCTCCAGAGAGCGACAGCCATGGCCCAGCGGCCGAAGGTAGGGAGGCTCAGCCATACCAACACTTCTGTGCCCGAAGGCAGTCGGGTTGCGCTGGCCTCGAAGGTTCCGCCCCCGATGAACGTGCTCAGGCCGTACCTGCCGCCCAGAAGTGAATTCAGTGTGCCCCCCGCCACGTCGTCCAGCCAATTGAACCCGGCCCTCGAGGTGATCAGAGTCACGACCAGGAGACCGAGCAGCGTTCCCACGACCCATCGGCCGGGGTGGCGGATGGCCAGGAATAGGGCGCTGATGAGCAGGTACACGCCTGTGGCACCGACGAAGGGCACCAAGAACAACCATCCGGGTTGTGACCACACCACCGAGGTCATGGTAGCGGGGTCCATTCGATCTTCCACCGTCCCAGCGGGTGCCGCCAGGAGCCAGGTCTCGGATCCTCCCAGGGTCCCGCCCGACAGGAGGGTGTTCACGGCTTGCCAGAGGATGAACACCACCACGGCCACCATGAGCCAGACCCATCCTGCGCCGACCCTTGCGAGGGCGTGCTGGGCCTTTTCGACCGGCAGGGTCCAGGGGAAACCGGACCTGAACGGGCTCTCCTCTCCCCGCCAGAGGAAGAGCGGTATGGCGACGCCAAACAAAGCCATCACGCTCAGAGTGAAGTAGTTCAACTCGAAGCTGACCGGGTCCGGTGGTCGGTTGAGCAGGATCAGGATGGTACCCAGCCCGAATAGGCCCCCGAAGATGACGCCCAGCGGTTTCAACGTTGGTCCCACGACCCGGATCTGCTCAACGAGGACGGCACGGAATGTCGGGGTCGGGTGCAAGTCCATGTTCTTCATCACGTCTCCCAGGTCGAGAGGAGAGCCGTTGCCGCGTCATCCACCGATAGGGGGGTTATTTCCTGGAGATGGGCCCCCGCTCCGGAAAGCTCCGCCACCACCTTCTCCTCCTCACCCCAGACTGTCCACTCCATGGCCCGCCCCAGCCCCGCGCGTCGGGTCAAGGTGCCCCCCGGATCTTTCTCGTTGGGCTGCCACCCCTCTGGCAGGGCCGCCGAGTATCTTCGAAGCCTGCTCCGGAGCACGTCCGTGGGCATCTGAGCCAGAAGCCGGCCACCCCGAATCATCCCCACGTGGTCCACCAGCTTCTCGATCTCGTAAACCCGGTGGGTGGAGATGAGCGCGGTGGTGGGGGTATCGGTCAGATGCTCAGCAAGGAGCTCCAGCATCCCATCCCGGGCCACGTGGTCGAGTCCGTCGGTGGGTTCGTCCATGAGGAGCACAGGTGGGCGGTGAGCGAGAGCGAGAAGAAGCTGGACCCGGCGGGCCTGACCTTTCGAGAGCTGTGCGCATCTCCGGGTGAGGTCGATCTCCAGCTTGGCTGCGAGCCGGTTCGCGTATTCCTGGTCCCAGGTGGGATAGTAGGCCGAACAATGCTCCAGGAGGCGTCCGATGCGCATCCACTCGTAC
>JASFRP010000612.1:0-3236 GCA_050114895.1 Gemmatimonadota bacterium | reverse complement strand
TATGACATTTTCGCGGCCGATCCCGATGGCTCGAACCTGGAGCAGCTCACCTACAGCTGGGGTTACGACGCGGAAGCCACCTTCTCTCCCGTGGAGGACCTGGTGGTATTCACCAGCATGCGGGACGGGGATCTGGACATCTACACCATGCGGGGGGACGGGTCGGACGTGCATCGCCTCACGGACAGAATCGGATACGACGGGGGCCCCTTCTTCTCCCCGGACGGAAAGAAGATCGTCTTTCGGGCCGGGTACCCGGAATCGGAGGAGGAGGTCGCCGACTACCGGCGCCTGTTGGCCCAGGGGCTCATCCGGCCGTCGAAGCTGGAGATCTACGTGATGGACGCCGACGGATCCGACAAGGTGCAGGTCACCGACAACGGGGCTGCCAACTTCGCCCCCTACTTCCACCCCTCCGGCCAGAAGATCCTCTTCAGCTCCAACATGGGTGACCCCACGGGGCGGGAGTTCGACATCTACATGATCAATGTGGACGGCTCGGGGCTGGAGCGGATCACCTATACCGGAGGCTTCGACGGGTTCCCCATGTTCAGCCCCGACGGGACGCACCTCGTCTTCGGGTCGAACCGGAACGAAAGCCATCCGGGGAACACGAACGTGTTTATCGCGGAGTGGGTGGAGGAGCCTGGGCGATAGCCTCCGGGGACCCTTCCCGGATCGTTCGGAAGAAATCCTGGAGAATGTTGTAGGTGAGGCCCCAGATGACGCGCTCCTCGACCCTGAGGCAGGGGAAGAGACGGGTGAGGTCCCCCAGGGGAATCTCCACGGTCCCGGACGCCTCCTCGCTCTGGAGGTAGGGAACCGGGGCCCAGAGGACTTCGTCCACCTCTGGGCTCGCGGCTTTTGCCCGGGTGCCCTCCGGGACTCCAAAGACGAAGGGAAAGATGGAGATGGGGGGGAGGCGACGGTTGGCGGGAGCCAGGGGAGCCAGGGGGCCGAAGGGCACACCCGACTCCGTCAGGCAGACGCCGGTTTCCTCCAGGGTCTCCCGGACGGCGGTCTCCAGCAGGCTCTGGTCCAGGGGGTCTCTTCTGCCTCCGGGAAGGGCCATGTGGCCGGACCAGGGATCTCCTTCCGCTTCGGCGCGGCGGATGAGGAGGAGCTCGATGTCCGGGCCGGCCCTGAGGACGAGGGAGACCGCGGCCTGGGCTGCGTCCGCCTGGGTGGGGACCGGATTGAGATCGCTTTCGGCGAGGTCCGGCAGCGCCCGTTGAAGGCTGGCCAGTCTGGGGTCCAGAGCGAAAGGGGTGGAACCGGGCATGGGACCCCCTACACCGGGAGTGTGCAGGAAGTTCTACCTCCTATCCACCGGCGTCCTCCGCCGCCACCTGAGCGGGGGAACGGCCCCCGGGCAGCTCGACTCGATACTTCACCACCGTCTGTACGTCGAACTCGTCCCGGACCGTGGCCAGGACCCACTCTCTCGTGAAGAGGGGTTGCGGCCACCGGGCGTTGAAGCCTTCCGGGGTCCGGACAGCGCCCAGGTAGCGGCCGTCCTCCTGGAACACGTCGAAGAGTGCCGGCTCGATCCACTCGTCGGGAATGGCTTCAGGGTCGGTGGGATCGTAGCTGGGGTCTTCCCGTTTGACTCCGGGCTGGGAGACCAACACCCAGATGGTACCGTCCTCCCCCCCGACGATCTCCCTGTAGGGGGGCTTCATGTCCGGAATGGCGGGACCGTTCCAGCGCCAGTTGGGATCGGTGTACCGCATGTTCCGGATGGCGTAGGCCTCCTCCTCGGCCTTCTCTCCTGCCCCCACGGGGACGGGGTCGAAGACCTTCTGGATCCTCACGGGACCCTCAGGCTTCAGGAGGGTGAAGGAGTAGTCCGTGCTGATCCCGTGAATCCAGTACCCGAACCGGGTGAGGGCTGTCACCTCGTCCGGGGAGAAGGGCACGCTGTTGATGCTGGCGTTGACGCCGCCGTCCTCCGTCTCGTGCCGGGCCTCGATGCGAGGAGCCTCGTACCCGGTCTCGGGACGCCGCAGGGTATCGCCGGGGGATCCGTCGGGGAGGACCTGGGCCAGACCCATCTCCCAGTCCCGGACGTCGGCCTCCGGGTCCAGGAGAACGATGGTGTAGGCCCGGTCCAGGGTGTCCACGATCATGCGGCTGGAGGTGTTGAAGTTCCCCCGGATGCGCCAGGTGTCCAGGTCCTCCCCATCCGGGGCATAGACCTGGATACGTGCGTTGGGGGGATCACGGAGGAGGATCCTCCCATCGGAGAGGACTGCCAGGCCTCCGTCGGGACGCTGGTATTCACCGGGACCCCCTCCCCTCCGTCCGAAGGTGGTCCGGTAGGTTCCGTCCGGCTCGTAGACCCTCAACGCCGGGGCCTGTTGGTCCATGACGTAGATGGTGCCGTCCTGCCCCATGGCCAGGGAGACGATCTGCCCGAAGATGTACTCCTCCGGTCCGTCGAACATCCCGATGGACACCTCCGGGACGAGCTCCGCCGTGTCTCGCCAGATGGATCCGGAAAGGGTCCTCACCACCAGAGTGTCCCCGAGGGTGTCGTACGCGGCCTCCCAGCTTCCGGTGGCTCCTCCGTGGCCGCCGGAGGAGCAGGCCGTGAGGAGGAGAAGAAGATGGGCCGGGAGGATTCCGGCAGGAATGGTGTATCGATGCCGCATGGAGGTGCTCCCGATGGGGCGTCTGGCTCGGTGTTTCGGGCGGTTTGGACGTTAGATGCCGGAAGTGGGGTGAGGGTTGGGTCCCGGACGGTCTCCCAGGGAGCCGGCATGCCTCCCCGCGAGACGGGCCCGGGCCGTAGGATTCAGGATCATCTTCCTCCTACACCCCTCGAGCGTTGGGATCCCAGATGAGCTTGTGGAGCTGCATCTGGAGCCGGACGGGAAGGGCGTCCTCCAGAATCCAGGAAGCGAGATCCTTCAGATTCACCTCCTCCCAGACGGGAGAGACGAGGATGGCCCGCAGGGAGCCGGTCTGGAGTCGTTCGTCGAGGCCCCGCTCCCGGATGACCGCTCGGGTCCACTCGTAGTCTCCCCGGTCCTTCACCACGAACTTCACCTCGTCCCGGGCGGTGAGGTGCCGGAGGTTCGACCAGAGGTTCTTCTCCACCTCCCCCGACCCCGGGCACTTCAGGTCCATGATCTTGTGGGCCCGGGGGTCCAGGAGGCTCACGTCCACCGCTCCCGAAGTCTCAACCAGGACGGTGAAGCCACGGTCCAGGAGCTCCTGGGCAAGGACGAAGG
>JASFRP010000611.1:0-3237 GCA_050114895.1 Gemmatimonadota bacterium | reverse complement strand
GCACGGACATACGGTCGGCCCGGCTCACCGGATTGGTGGAGATCAAGACCCTCGGCGTGGATGGCCATACCGTGGGAATCTCCTTGAGCTGCCGGAGCACCTGGGTGCCGGTCATGTCCGGCAGGTGGCAGTCCACCAGGATCAGGTCGGGAATGACTCGCCTGAGAATGTCCAGGCCCTGGTGTCCTGTGTAGGCCTTGAAGACGGCGCATCCGTTGGGACCGAGGATGCTCTCAAGTGACCGTGCGGTCCATTCCTGATCCTCGATGAGGAGGACGATGGGTACGAATGGAGAGTTGGTCCAGGTCATGGTCAGGGCGCTAGAGAAACGATGATCTCGGCTCGAAGTAACATCAATTCCCTTGGATTTGCAAGAATCATGCTTCGAATGTCCCGCCTTTCCCGAAGGTGGACAAAGCCCTAATCTCAGTCTCGAGATTCCCCCGGATCCATGTTCTCGATTCCTGTCTGGGCGAAATTCTGTGACGAAACCAGGCAACCTTTTTGCAGGCCTGAGGGGTATGTCTCTTCAGCACGGATGCTCCGTTCCGACTATCGACAGGTGAAACTCGGCCCATGAGGCTCCTCGCAAAGCTCTGTCTGATCCTCCCAGCCTTCCTCCTCTACGGCCCGCTCCATGCCCAGGTCCCGCCCGGCTGGGACGCCACCGAGTTCCAGGTCTCCAGGGCGGAGTTACAGGAGCTCCTCGCTCGTTACGAGGCTGTGATGAGCTCGCCTGGCTACAGCGGCGGGTTGAAGGAGGACGCTCGCCGATCCGCCGACCTCATCCGGTCCCGGTTGACGGAGGGGGACTTCAGGGCGGGAGATCGAATCACGGTGCGTCTGGCGGGTGCGCCGGAGGACTTCCCCGACACGCTCCTGGTGGAGCGGGGAGCCGTGGTGGATCTGCCCGGGATGGGGCGGATCTCCGTCGCCGGTGTCCTGCGTTCCGAGCTCCAGGAACACCTCTCGAGGGAGATCGGGCGGTTCATCAGGAACCCGGATCTGACGGTCCAGTCCCTGGTTCGCCTGTCGATCCAGGGAGCCGTACGGTCCCCGGGGTTCTACGTCTTTCCTGCCGAGATGCTCCTGGGCGACGTCCTCATGGCCGCCGGCGGGCCCCAGCAGGACTCCAGGCTGGAAGCCATCCGAATCCGCCGGGGGGAGGATGTCCTCTTACAGGACGAAGATGTGCAGACCGCCCTGGACGAGGGTCGGTCCATCGATCAGCTCGGCCTTCGGGCCGGGGACGAGATCAATATTCCCCAACGGACCCCTTCCGCGTTGGGCTGGAGCACCATCCTCCGGTGGGGGGCCATCGCCGCATCCACCCTTCTCCTGGGCATCCGAATCTTCTGACCGACTGGGAAGGAAAAGGGCCGACATCCTCCTGTCGGCCCCGCCAGCTCGGTCTTTTGTTGTGAAGAGCCATCACCCTGCGGGCACGGTCGCCACACCCACGCCACTGGTAAAGAGATCACCGC
The DNA here is from genome assembly GCA_050114895.1 of Gemmatimonadota bacterium. Classification (GTDB taxonomy): domain Bacteria; phylum Gemmatimonadota; class Gemmatimonadetes; order Longimicrobiales; family Gaopeijiaceae; genus JASFRP01. The sequence goes on along the minus strand of JASFRP010000611.1, from coordinate 1,753 downwards.
CGGTGTTCCCTGAGAAGACGACCCGGACCAGCTGAAGCTGCCCTTCTCCCAACCCGGCCTGAGTGGCGCTGATCCCGATCCCGGCGTTACTCCGAACCGAGGAATCCACCACCTGCCCCGTCAGGTCCCCCGCCCCGTATTCTTCCATGAAGACCCCGTCTGCGCCGGCCCCGGTGGCTGTGAGCTGTGTGAAGCTCACGGTGAGACTTCCGCTTCCCTCAGTCAGGGTCTCTTTGGCGTCCTTGTCCTCCGTGAGGGTGATGTTCTCCTCGTCGTTTCCCGTAACCGTGACGGTCTCGAGAGTCACCGAAACTCCACCCGACCCCTCCTCCTCCAGCCCGAGCCCCCGCGCATAGTTGTTCCTGACGAAACTCTCCAGCACACGAATCCGGACCTCTCCCGGGCCGTCCTCCGTAATGTCCAGTCCATCCTCGGGGTCATCCGTGTTCTGGGGCTGACGTCCATTGCCGTCGATCTGGCTGCCCTGGATGTTCACCTTCACCGCTCCCAGCCCGGATTCGGCCAACTGGATCCCGTCCCCGGCATTGTTCAGCACGAGGGAGCCGACGAGCCGTAGGTCGATATCTCCAAGTCCCCCTTCGTCAATCCGGATGCCATCCCGGTCCGTCACGTCCACCCGAAACCCGTTCCCCTGGATGGTGGATCCCTGAACATCCAGAAGGACCCCCGCCGCCGAGTTCGCTCCGGCCCCGGAGCCGACAACGGGGGCGAGATCGTCGATGAACACCCCATGGAGACCGTTGTTCTCCACGAGAACCTGCTCCAGGCTGAGGTTCACCACGCCTTCCGCATCCTCGTGGACGGCGACGAAGAGCCCGTTCCCTTCGAGATTCCTGAGGATCAGGTTCCTGAGGGTGAGGTCCCCACCTCCCGTCACCACCAAACCGTCCCCAGCCGCGTCCTCGATGCTGACTCCCTGGAGAACCACGTCCCCGGAGCCTGAGATCAGGAGCGCGTCGCCATCACAGTCTTGCGCATCGATGAGGCCACCCTGTGCGGTGATGCGGAGATCCTGGGATCCGGAGTACTCCAGAGTGCTCTCGATCTCGATGGCCTGGACTCCGGACTCGAAAAGGACATCGGTGATCCCGTCGTCCTGGCTCGCAGATTCCAGCGCTGCCCTGAGGGATCCGAAGCCCGCGTCCTCACTGTTCCTCACCAGGACCGTCGTGGTTCCGTCGTCACCCTCAGTGACGGAGACCCCTTCCGTCTCCACCGGGAAGCCGCTGTTGCCCTCCGTGGTCACCCGGATCAGATGCAGGCTGCCTCTACCCGTCCCCCCCTGGAACGCCGCCAGGCCGTGTCCTTCATTCCCGCTGAAGTCGGAATCCTGAACCTGAGCTGTCAGGTCCCCGGCTCCGATCTCTTCCAGTAGAGCCCCGTCATCGTCCCCGTTTTGAACCGTCAGTCCGGAGAGGGTCACGGTCATGCCGCCGGCCCCGGGGACGGCGCCACCCCGGGCGTCCACATCCTCGCTGAGCCAGATGTTCTGTCCACCATTGCCGGAAGACGTGAGGTCCGTCATCGCTCCGCGGAAGTCACCGACTCCTCCCTCTTCGAGACGGATCCCCGAGGCGGCGTTCCCGCTCATCACGGAGGAGACGAACCGGACGTCCATGCTCCCGGAGCCCGCTTCCCTCGCATCGAAACCGTCCTCCGGGGCACTCAGATTCTGAGGTTGATCACCGTTCTCGCTGAAGTCGGCGTTCCGGACGTCGATGAAGAGGTCCCC
>JASFRP010000610.1:0-3239 GCA_050114895.1 Gemmatimonadota bacterium | reverse complement strand
CGTGGTGATGGTGGTGGCCGATGCCCGGAAGCCCCCCTTTTCAGGGGCCGACTTCGTGCTGGTGGACGTTCCCTGCACCGGGACCGGCACCATGAGGAGGCATCCCGATGCGCGGTGGAGGCTCACACCGGAGATGCTGGAAACGCTTGTGAATCTTCAAAGAGAGATCATCCAGGCTACGGCTCGGCTCATCCCTCCCGGAGGCCATCTGGTGTATTCCACCTGCACCCTGGAAGAGGAGGAAAACGAGCAACAGGTGGAGACCTTTCTCAGGGGCGATCCGGGCTTTCAGGTGGAAGGAACCGACGCGGTGGATCCGTCCTTCCTGGATGAGCGTGGGCTGTTGAGGGTGGTTCCCCAGGTGGCGGGTTTCGACGGAGCCTTCGGCGCGAGACTTGTGAGGAGATCATGAGGCTTGGAGGCTCTCTTCGGCGCCGAAGAAGCGGTGTGAAGTGGACCGTCCGGTACGGGAAGAGTGCGGGTGGGATCAAGGCTTATGTGGCCTCCCAATTCGGCCAGCCCAGATTCCTGCTGGGCGTTGGTGCCCTCGCGGTCGTGGGGTTGTTTGCGGGTTATTTGCTGGCGACGCGGGTGATCTTCCCGGCCCCTCCCCCCCCGGGGGACGTCGAGAGAGTACCCGATCTCTCGGGAGAAACCTTCGGGAGCGCGACGGGGGCCCTCTCCAGCATGGGCTTCGTTCTCGAGGTCACAGACTCCCTTCGCCACCCGTCGGCGTCGCCGGGGAGCATCGTGGGCCAGACCCCTCTGCCCGGTCAGCTCGCCCTGGTGGGTGACACGATTCGTGTGGCGTTGAGCTTGGGTCCGGAGGTGCGGCCGATCCCCGATGTGACGCGGCTCCGGGCCGATCGGGCCCGAACGGTGCTGGAGGCTACGGGCTTCCTCGTAGTGGTGGATTCCACGGAGTCCGAGCTCCCCAGGGGAAGCGTGATCACCATGGCGCCGGAGGCCGGCATGGAGGCGGTGATCCCCCAGGAGATCCGCCTGACGGTGAGCCTGGGGCCGCCCCTGGTGGAAATGCCGCACCTCCTCGGGCTCAGGGAGGAGCAGGCCAGAGCGGTCCTGGACTCTCTGGGACTGAGTCTTTCGGAGGTGGAGACTCGCTTCCGCTTTGGCCGGGATCAGGGTCTGGTGGTGGAGCAGGAACCCCCGGCGGCGACCCAGGTCGAGCGGGGGAGTGCAGTGCGGTTGGTGGTGGGCCGGCGGGGGGGGTGATCCAGGAACAATCCCGTCGATCCGCCGTAACAGATTTTGGACCCCAAACTGCTTCCGGGTGAGATATGAGAGGTAGGAAATCCTGGACTCCGTACGCTGCGACCGTTCTGGTCGCCGGGGCCGTGGTCCTCGTGGCGTGGCTGAATCGTGGCCGATTGAACCCTGTAGTGCCGGGCAGGCCCGCACCGGAGTTCTCGGCTGTGGATCTGCAGGGGACCCCCAGTACCCTTGCCGACTACCGGGGCAAAGTCCTCCTCGTGAATATCTGGGCCACCTGGTGTCCTCCATGCCAGCAGGAAATGCCTTCCATGCAACGGCTCCGTGAAGCGATTCCGGACGAGGACTTCGCCATCCTCGCTGTGAGTGTCGATGCCCCCCTGGGGGAGCGCGACGCCTTCGGGCGAGAGGGAGGGAACCTGGAAGTCTTCGCCCGGACCATGGGGCTGACCTTCCGCATCCTCCACGATCCCTCGGGGAAGATCCAGGAGACCTATCAGACCACCGGGGTCCCCGAATCCTTCGTTGTAGATCGGGATGGACTGATCAAGAAGAAGGTGGCGGGGCCCACCGAGTGGGACGCACCGGCGAACCTGGAGCTCATTCGACGACTTCTGGACGGCTGACCGTGCGATTCTTCCCCGGGGTCATCACCAGGAACTGGCAGCTGAAACTCTCGGCCCTGGCTATGGCAATTCTCCTGTGGACCGTCCCGGAGTTCGAGGCACAGAGCAGTCAGGAGCTGGAGAATGTTCCGGTGCGGGTGCAACTCACCGACCCGCAGTGGGCCACCGTCGGAGAACCCCTCCCGCCCACGATAAAAGTCACGCTGGCCGGTCCGACCCGAGCCCTCATGGCCCTCAGGGCCGACCGCCCGTCCATCGTGGTGCCCGTCGATCAGGTCTCCTCTGCGGACACGGCGATCCTCCTCCTCCCGGCATGGCTGCGGACCTCCGTGAGCGACGAGATCACGGTGGAAGACCTGGTGCCAAGCTCGGTGAATCTCTCGTTCGAACCGATGGATGTGGACGTGGTGTCACTCCGGGCCAGGCTCACTGGTGAACTTCCGTCAGGCCTCTCCCTGGTTCGGCGTCCAGAGATCGTACCCGCGTTCGTTCGGGTGTCCGGTCCTTCCAGTCGAGTCGGCGAGCTGGCCAGCGTCAGCCTCACGCCCCTGGACCTCTCCGAGGTGAGGAGCTCCGGTACCTTCGTCCGTCCCGTGGACACGGCAAACCTCTCCGGAATGGCCCTGTCTCCCGAGCAAGCGTCGGTGGAGATCGAAGTGGAGGAGACCCTCACCAAGAGCTTCGAAGGCGTTCCCGTCCGGTTGCCGAACCTCGCGTCGGGCCCTCAGCTCCAGGCCCGGCCCTCCACCGTCACCGTAGTCCTCAGCGGAGCCACGAGCCTGGTGGAGAGCTTCGATCCGGCCCAGCTCCGGATCACGGTCTCGGGAACGGTGGCCACGGCCCTGGTGCCGGGGGAGGAGGTGAGGGCCACCCTCTCGGTGGAAGGTCCGCCCGAGGTGTTTCAGGCCACTCTCGATCCGGAGTGGGTCCTCCTCAGGAGACCGACGGGACTGTGAGTCAGCCCCTCATTCTGGGTGTCGAGACCAGCTGTGATGAAACCTCCGCAGCCCTGCTGGATGGGGAGGGGAGGATTCTGGGGCACGTCATTCTGTCGCAGGACGTCCATGCCATCTATGGTGGCGTCGTCCCGGAGCTGGCGGCCCGGGCCCATCTCCGGCAGCTGGAGGAGGTGGTGGACGAGGCTCTGCGGCAGTCCGGCCGGCAGCTGGAGGACCTGGACGCGGTGGCGGTCACCACCGGGCCGGGCCTCATCGGGGCCCTGCTGGTGGGAGTATCCTGGGCCAAGGCCGTGGCCTATGCCCTGGACAAGCCCCTCGTTTCCGTTCATCACATGGAGGGGCACCTGTTTGCCCCTTCCCTGGAGGACCCCGAGGCCGAGCCGCCCTTCGTGGGTCTCCTGGTATCCGGCGGGCATACGCTTCT
>JASFRP010000609.1:0-3242 GCA_050114895.1 Gemmatimonadota bacterium | reverse complement strand
GATCCTCCCCCAGGGTCGAGCCGCCGTGGAGTCGTCCCTGTCGTCCTACAGGGTCGGGGCGGTGGACTTCATGACGCTGCTGGACGCGGAGATGGCCCTGAACCGATTCCAGAGCGAGTACTACGGCCTCCAGTCCTCCTACGGGAAGGGTGTCGCGAAACTCGAGATGACCATCGGCCGTGACCTCCCCGTCACGGATGAATTGCTTACGGAGGGATCATGAAGACCCGAAACCAGATCATCCTCTCCCTGGCCATCGTCCTTGCGGCAGCCGGTGTCGTCGCCTTCACGAGCCTGGGCCCGGGTGGCCAGGAATCGGCTACGGGCGGGATGGAGGATCACGACCACTCCGCCATGTCCGCCGGTGCGACGGAGGCTCAGCCGGTAACCCTTTCACCCAAATCGGCAGACAGAATCGGCGTCACCTATGCCACGGTCACCCGCGGAAGGCTGGACCGGGAGGTAACGACCGTGGGTTTCGTGGCGTACGACGAGACCCGTCTCACAACGGTGAACCCGAAGATCGAGGGGTGGGTCGAGCGGCTGTACGTGGACTTCACCGGTGCGCCGGTGAAGGCCGGACAGCCCCTCATGGACGTGTACAGCCCGGCCCTGGTGACGGCCCAGGAAGAGCTCATCCTGGCCAGGAATCTCCTGGCCGAGACCCGCGCGGAGGGAGGTAGCCGCTCGGTGAAGAACGCGGAGGACCTCCTGGCGGCCGCACGTCGGCGACTGGCGTACTGGGACATTCCGGAAAGTGAGATCCAGGCCGTCGAATACGGGGGGGAAGTCTCGAAGACGCTCACATTGCGGGCCCCGGCCGGCGGAATCGTGGTGAAGAAAAACGTGGTGGAAGGCGCCCGCATCACTCCGGGGATGAATCTCTACGAGCTGGCGGATCTGAGCCGGGTCTGGATCGACGCGGACATCTTCGAGAAGGACCTCTCCCTGGTCCGGACCGGGCAGCACGCCATGGTGACCTTCGATGCCTACCCCGGGGAGACCTTCCACGGGTCCGTCACCTACGTCTATCCCACGGTGACCAGCACCACCCGCACCGGTAAGGTGCGGCTGGAGCTCCCGAACCCCGGTTTGAAGCTCAAGCCCGGGATGTACGCCCAGGTGGAACTCCAGAGCCCGGCGGTGGAGGAGACGCTCCTCATTCCCCGTTCCGCCCTCCTCCAGACGGGGGAGCGGTCCATCGTCTTCCACCGGATGCCCAACGGACAGCTGCATCCCAAGGAGGTGGTGGCGGGGCTGAGCAGCGAGGATCGGGTCCAGATCCTGTCGGGCCTGAAGGACGGGGACGTGGTGGTGGCGTCCGCCACCTTCCTCATCGACGCCGAGTCGAACCTGGGAGCCGCTATGGCGGGCCTGGCCGGGATGGATCACTCGGGGATGGACATGGGTGACTCCGGCATGGGCGGCATGGACATGAGTGGGCAGGACTCCATGGAGAGCATGGACCACTCCCAACACCAGATGTCCGGGACGCCGGCCGACACCGTCTCCATGGAAATGGAAGGAAGCGGGATGGACCACTCGGGGCACACCATGCCCGGAATGGCGGGCGACTCCTCCGCGACGCCGGACACGACGGAGTCGGGGATGGATCATGGAGGGATGGACCACTCCGGCCACGCCATGCCGGGTATGACGCCGGATACGACCGCCTCGCCGGAGAGGACCGTCACGCCGGACACGACCGGGGCCGGCGGGAGCTGACCATGCTGAAACGTCTCATCGCCTGGTCGGTCCGGAACAAGTTCCTGGTCCTCCTCATGGCCCTTTTCCTGGGCGTGGGAGGAGCCATCGCCCTGGCCCGGACTCCCCTGGAAGCCATTCCGGATCTCTCGGATGTCCAGGTCATCATCCAGACGGACTACCCGGGGCAGGCGCCCCAACTGGTAGAGGACCAGGTCACCTACCCCATCGCGTCGGAGATGCTGAAGGTCCCCGACGCCCAGACCGTCCGTGGGTATTCGTTCTTCGGGGTGTCCTTCGTCTACATCATCTTCGACGACGGAACGGACCTGTACTGGGCCCGGAGCCGGGTCCTGGAGTACCTCTCGGGCATCCGGGGGAAACTCCCGGATGGGGCAGACGTGGCTCTGGGGCCCGATGCCACGGGGCTGGGCTGGGTCTACCAGTACGTCCTGGAGGACACCACCGGCACCCAGTCCCTGGCCGACCTCCGTTCCATCCAGGACTGGTACCTCCGATACCAGCTCACCTCGGTTCCCGGGGTCAGCGAGGTGGCGTCGGTGGGTGGGTTCGAGCGGACTTACGAGGTCACCGTCGATCCCGAGCGGCTCCGGGCCTTCGACATCCCCATACACTCGGTCATGGAGGCCATCCGGGCGGCCAACCAGGACGTGGGCGCCATGGTCATGGAGATGTCCGAGCGGGAGTACATGGTCCGGGGGATGGGATACATCAAGGACCTGAAGGACATCGAGTCCGTGGTCCTGGGGGCCACGGAAACGGGCACCCCCATCCAGGTCGCCGACGTGGCCACGGTCCAGTTCGCCCCCCAGGTCCGCCGGGGTGTGGCCGACCTGGACGGTCGTGGGGACGTCGTGGGAGGCATCGTGGTCATGCGCTTCGGCGAGAACGCCCTGGCCACCATCCAGCGGGTGAAGGAGAAGATCTCCGAGATCCAGGACGGGCTCCCTCCGGGCGTGGTGCTGAAGCCGGTCTACGACCGGTCGGACCTGATCCTCAGGTCCATCGACACGCTGAAGGAGAAGCTCGTCGAGGAGTCCATCGTGGTGGCCCTGGTGTGCCTGGTCTTCCTGGTCCATGTCCGAAGCGCCCTGGTGGCCATCCTCACCTTGCCCCTGGGGATCCTCATGGCCTTCATCGCCATGCATTTCCTGGGTATCAACGCCGACATCATGAGCCTCGGGGGCATCGCCATCGCCATCGGAGCCATGATCGACGCCGCCATCGTCATGATCGAGAACATGCACAAGCACCTCGAGAAGGAGGTGGCGGAAAAGCGGAAGAGGCTGCTGGCCGAAGGGAAGGAGGTCCCGCCGGACGACGGCCGCTACTCCACGTCTTTCCTCTCGCCCCGGGAGCGGTGGGCCGTGGTGGTCCGGGCCTCGATGGAGGTGGGGCCGGCCCTCTTCTTCAGCCTCCTCATCATCACCGTGTCCTTCCTGCCGGTGTTCGCTTTGGAAGCCCAGGAGGGGCGGCTCTTCAAGCCCCTGGCGTGGACCAAGAGCCTGGCCATGGGG
>JASFRP010000608.1:0-3243 GCA_050114895.1 Gemmatimonadota bacterium | reverse complement strand
TCCTGGTGGACGACGTTCACTTTCTGGAGGGAAAGGAACGGACCCAGGAAGAGTTCTTTCACACCTTCAACGCTCTCTACGACGCCCACAAGCAGATTGTTCTCGCCAGTGATCGTCCCCCCAAGGAGATTCCGGGCCTGGAGGAACGCCTGATATCGAGATTCGAGTGGGGACTCGTGGCCGACATCCAGGCCCCGGACTACGAAACCCGTGTAGCCATTCTCAGAAAGAAAGCCGACGATGACTCACTCGTCCTGGACGCGGAGGTCATCGATTTCATCGCCCGTTCCTGCACTTCATCGGTCCGGGAGCTGGAAGGAGCCGTCATCAAGCTTCTGGCTTACTCCTCCCTGAAGAATCAGGAGATCACTCCGGTAATGGCTCAGAGGGCGCTGCAGGGAACGTTGCTCCCTCGGCGTGAAGAGAAACACCGAATCAGCGCGGAGGACATCAAGAATGCCGTGGCCGCGGAATGGCGCGTGGACGCCAACGCCCTCGCCTCCCAGAGACGCACGAAGGACTTGACGGGCCCCCGCCAGGTGGCCATGTACCTCATCAGAGAGCTTCTGGGCTTACCCCTGGTACAGATCGGAGCGGTCTTCGGAGGGAGAGACCACTCCACAGTGATTCACTCCATTCGCAAGGTGGAAGCGGCCCTGGAATCGGATCCCTCCTTGCAGAGATCCATTGACCGGATCCGGGATGCCCTCGCCCGACCGGTGTGAAGAACCTGAGGATTCCAAGGGGGAAAGAGTGGGTTGTTTCCCACAAGGGTGTGGAGTTTGATTTCCCATGGGGATTCGCGGTTGTTTCTCCACTGTGGCTCCACAGCCGACAGAGTGCCGGAAGTGGTTGATGCGGCCAGCATGTGGTGGCAAGAAACGCCGGTCTTCCACGAATCCACACTCTCTACTACTACTAGAGTTTATCTCTTAGGAAAGAAAGCATAAACTCATAGCGGGCTCCCTTCTGTGGACAATGCCGGTTTCACCGTCGGCAACGTGGAGGATTCATGAACTTCACCATCACGAGACAGAATCTTCATCAGGGTTTGGCAGCGGTGTCTGCCAGCATTCCTTCCAAGACCACCCTGCCGGTCCTTTCCAATATCCTGCTCCAGACCCAGGAGGATGGGGTGTGGATGAGCGGAACGGATCTGGACGTTGCGGTGAGAGTCAAGGTTCCTGCGGACGTGTCCCAGGAGGGTTCCTTGACTGCACCGGGGAAGAAGCTCCAGGAGATATCCAGAGAGCTGCCGGATCAGCCGGTCCAGGTTACCGTGAGGGGAGACCAGTTGGAGCTCCAATGTGGCCGCAGTGCTTTCAAGCTGAATGGGCTCCCGAGTGACGAGTTCCCGAGTCTTCCCAGCGTGAATTTTGATGAGGGATGGAGTGTTACGGGAAAGGAGCTTCAGAGGCTGATCCACCATACCTCCTTCGCGGTTTCCACGGAGGAGAGTCGGCCGATCCTGAATGGTGTTCTCTGGGAGCTCCGGGACGGGCTGATGAGAATGGTGGCAACGAACGGGCACCGTCTGGCTCGTATGGCGGTGCCGGCCGGTCCCTCGTCTGCTACCAGTGCAGACTTCATCGTCCCTCCGGCGGCTCTCCAGCAGGTCCAGCGGCTCTTCAAGACAGATGATGAACTGGATGTGGCGCGGGATGGGAATCATCTGGGATTCCGGGCAGCCGGCACTGAGGTCTACACTCGTCTCATTGAGGGATCGTATCCCAACTACGAGCAGGTGATCCCCAAGGACAACGATCGCTTCGCCATTGTGGAGAAGCGGGCGTTGGAATCTGCGGTTCGCCGGATGGCGGTCGTGGCGAGTGATCAGACCCACCGGATTCGGTTGCGGTTCGAGCAGGATCGGGTCCACCTGAACGTGCTGACCCCCGATCTGGGGGAAGGGCAGGACGAGTTGGAGCTCCAGTTCGATGGACCTGAGCTGGAGATCGGCTTCAACGCGAACTATCTCCTGGAGGTTCTCCGGTATATGCCGACGGAGGAGGTGAAGATGACCTTCAAAGCTCCGGAACGGGCCACGACTCTCGAGCCCGTTTCCTCCGATGACGAGGATCCCATCGATTATCTCTGTCTGGTGATGCCCCTCAGACTTCTGGACTAGCGCCAGGAAGGGCGTTTGATTTAAAGGAGGGCTCGGTGGAATGCTGGGCCCTCCTTCTCCATTTCGGCGGGGGCCAATGCGGTTCCCCGGTGTGATGTGACTCGCTTGTGAAAACTGGAGCAACGACTTTTCGGGGTGTCATCACCGGAGTCCTCCCGGGGCTTCGTGTTCTCTCCGTTTTCCTCCTCCTGGCTTGCGGAGGTGACGGTAGCGGGCCGCCGGGTACCCTGCGTTTCGGCCAGGTGGGTGAGGTTCGGGTGGCCCTTCAGGTTCCCCTGGCCTTCAAGCAGGGTCAGGGTGAGCTATGGCAGATCATCGCCTGGAACTCCGGGGGACTTTGGCAGCTGGAGGAATCAATATCCTATCGAGGCCTGCTGGGGGATCAATCCCGGACCCGGAAGGAGGGGGACCCGGCTTCATACGGATTCCTGATTGCCCAGCTCCACGAAGCGCCCTTGGATCTCTTTGACTCTGAGCTCATTCCCGTTCTACCGGAGGGATGCCCCTCCGGCACCACGGAGGTCACCCTCACCGTGAGAGACGACCTGCAGGGTGAGGAGATCACCTGGATTCGATGCTCCGAGGGGAACCTGGCCACGTTGAAGACGTCGGGAGCGGGACCCGATCAGGATGCCCTTCGGGTGATCCAGGCAGCCATCCTGGTGAGGGATTTCACGGAAGGAAGGAATTTCATCTCCGCCTACAGCGGCAGCGTACCTTTCGGCACCCTGGATCGTGGAGAGGACTCGGGAGCTCGCCTGGAAGAACCGGTGGCCTTCTTCTCGGAAAAGGAGGGCAGTCTCGACACTCCGGACGGTTGGGTGTCGTTCTGGCGGGCTCACACCGGGGATCCCAGGGCCCGGCCTCCTGTTGTGGACTGGGCCAACGAGATGGTTTTTGTTGCTGCCGTGGGAAGACGGGAAGAGGCAGGCGACAGTGTCGAGATCCATCGCGTTCTCCAGACCGGTGAGGAAACACGGATTACGATCTTCGAGCTGGTTCCTGGCGATTTCTGCTCGCCGGCAGCGCGGGATCACTACCCTGTGCACATCGTAGTGGCTCCCAGGACCCTGCTTCCCGTTCGCTTCAGTGATCTCGTGACTGAACGCTTCCCC
>JASFRP010000607.1:0-3243 GCA_050114895.1 Gemmatimonadota bacterium | reverse complement strand
CCCAGCGACACACTCCGACCATGCGTCGCCGTTCTCGCCCTCCATCCTGAGAAGGAGAATGCGCCGGAGGTCCCAACCTCCGCTGCTGATCTCGAAACGCTCTCTCAGCTTGAGGTGGATCTCCCTGAGCTCGACGGCTCGGATCTTCATGGGTAGCCCTCGCTCACCGCTCGAGAAGGTAGAGTGAAACGCTTCCCGTGGGCACGAGCTCGGTGGCCTGGTACCCCCGGGAGAAGTAGTGGAGGAAGGCGTCTCTGGTCGCCTCCCTCCATCGGACGGCGAGATCGGTGTCGTCGACGATGATCTCGTGGATATCTGCGGGGATGGCCAGGGTCAGGGCGGGTTCTCCCAGATCCAGGACGAGTTCTCCTGGACCCGGGTGACCCATCCCCGTGCACGCCGAGAGGGCGGCGGGAAGATCCGAAAGGTCGGATGGGCCGGGATACGCCCCCTCCCCGGAAACGCGCTCTTTCACTCGATCCGAATCCATCTCCCAGAGGGCCACCAACCGATCGGTGCCGACCCCTCTGTGAAGGGGGGATCCGGTCTCCCCATACATGTTTCTGACGTATTCCCCGGTGGTGATGCCGAGCTTCGCGAAGTTCACGAAGGCATTCCGGCTCTGGAGGGGATCAAAGGTCCAGCGCATGCGCCGCACGCCCCGGGCCAGGAGAACCTCCCTCTGATAGTGCTTCAGTCGGGTCCCCAGCCCCCGGTCCCTGAGGCCACTCCGAACAGCCAACATGTCGGACCAATGGACCAACTCCCCCTCCTCCAATCCTGTCAGCCCGAAGACGAAGCCGTGGAGGACTCCATCCTCGCCGAAGGCCCCCGCCGCAAGACCGCCGATCCGGTTCGCAACGTGAAGGATGGCCGCAGAGACCCGCTCGGTGAAGCCCACCCCCCAGATCTCCTCCTGAAAGGCGGCGCAGGCCTCGTATTCGTCCAGGGTCGCAAAGGGTCGGATGACGAGATCCCCGGGGTGGGAAGGCGAAGAACCCACGGCCACCTCCTTCTCAGGGTCCCAACAGAAGAAGGCGTGCCAGGAGCGCACACCGCTCCACATGCCTCCCCACGAAGATGAACTCATGGGGGGCATGAGCCCCGTCCCCCACCGCGCCAAGACCGTCCAGAGTGGCCGTGTATTGGCTGGTGGTGTTCCCATCCGATCCACCCCCGGCCGTCTCCTCTTCGAGGGCCAGGCCCAGATCCAGACCCGCCACCCGGGCAGCCTCCCAGAGAGCCCTGTTCCTGGGCGTCCCTTCCAGGGGCGGAACGGTGCCCCCTTCCCGGATGTGGAGGTGGGTACCGGGCACGGTGGAAGTGAGCTCCAGGATCCTCGTCCTGATATCCTCCGCCTGATCGCTGGTGAGGACACGGACATCCACCTCGGCCGACGCGTCCGCGGCGATGACGTTGGAGCGGGTCCCCCCCGAGATCACCCCTACGTTCACGGTGACCCCGGCTTCCAGGTCAGTCATCCCATGCAACGTCTGGATCACATTCGCCAGCTCCAGGATCGCGCTGGCTCCTCCCCGCGGATCGAGGCCCGCGTGAGCGGCTTTCCCCACTACCTGCACGGTGAAACGGCTCCAGCCTTTCCGTGTGGTCTTCAGCTTCCCCTCCGGTCCCATTCCCGGCTCGGGAATCCACGCTCGCACGACCCGTCGCGCGAGTCTCCGGATATGCTTCACGGACTCGGGGCTCCCGATCTCTTCATCTGAGTTCACCAGGACCACGGGGGTCACCGCCGGATCCACCCCCAGCCTGCGGAGAATCCTCAAGGCCACGACGATCTGGGTAAGCCCGGCCTTCATATCGAACGCACCCGGCCCCCGGAGCCGATCGCCATCCAGGACCAGGGGCATGGTCTCCAGCGTGCCCTGCGCCCAGACGGTATCGCAGTGCCCCAGCAGCAGCTGGGCGGGCCGGCCCCGAACCCTGCCACGGGGGATCCCGAGGATGGACCCGCCCGTCGTCTTTCCAGGAATCTTCCTCACGCGGAAACCCAACCCATCCAATTCCTGGGCAAGACGGGCCTGGATCGGCCCCTGGCTCTCCGGCACATCGGTGGGTGATTCAATCCTGATCAGGTCCGTGAGGAGGTCCAGCATGGCTTCCTTCTCCTCCTGGGCCGCCGCCAGAAGCTCTTTTCCGAGGCTCGTCATCGACCTCCCCTATTCTCCATAGAATCCGGCCCTCCGGTAGCTCTCGTCCAGAAGCTCCACCGGGTGCGCCACGGCAATGGACTCCCCTCTCATCAGGAGCCCCGCTCCGATCTGCATCATGCACCCGGGGTTCCCCGTCACCACCACCTCCGCGCCAGTGGCAAGGACCGCCTCCACCTTATCCCGGCCGATGGCACCTCCCAGCTCCGGGTGCGTGATTCCATACACTCCGGCGCCCCCGCAGCACTCGTCGTGCCCGGGCAGGGGGACCAGGCGAACGTCCGGAATCGATCTCAAGAGGACGAAGGGCTCCTCGGAGATGCTCTGCGCGTGGAGAAGGTGACAGGGCGCATCGTAGGTGACGATGAGGGGCAGGGGGCCTCCGGTTCTGAGGCCATCCCTTCCCAGGAGCTCCGACACGTCCCGAACCCCTGAAGCCAGGGTCTGGGCTCGACCGGCATACTCCTCGTCCTGTGCCAGAAGACGGGGGTATTCCTTGATGATGGCTCCGCATCCCGCGGCGTTTACGGCGATGACGTCGACGCCGGACGCTTCGAAGGCTCGGATGTTGTCTTTCGCCAGACGCCTGGCCCCCTCCAGATCCCCCGCGTGGGCGTGAATTGCCCCACAACAACCCTGGTCGCGGACCCTTGCGATCCGGAACCCATTGGATTCCATGACCCGGGCGGTGGCCTCGTTTACACGGCCCAACAGCCCCTTCTGCACACACCCCAGAAAGACGGCGGCCGACGCCCCCCTCCCGAGAGTATCGTCCACGGCAGCTCCCGGGGACGAGGAGATCCCCCGCCTCCGCACCTTCCCCGGGAACTTCGGGGTGGCCGTGGCCGCAACCATGCCCAGCCCCAGTCGGAGCTGGGCGAGCCGCCCCGTCGAAGGGAGGTGTCCCGCCGCCAGAGCCGGGAGGCGTGTTCCTCGCAAGACCCTGGTAACCGCCATGACCGGCGAGAGGAGCGCCGGTGTAGCCATGATCCTGGGAAGGAGTCGATCCAGCACCCTCCGAGGTCTGGTCCGGCTCAGCACCTCCCGAGCTCCCTCCAGAAGGTGACCGAATTCG
>JASFRP010000606.1:0-3247 GCA_050114895.1 Gemmatimonadota bacterium | reverse complement strand
CACCCCCGACCGGAGCGGAACGTCGGACGCCGGGAGGTAGATCTGCATCCGGTCCGGGCTGTCCCCCAGCCACCAGGCTTTGAAGTCCGGGACGATGCCCACTACCGTCATCCAGGGGGATGGCCCGAAGTCCGAGTCCAGCCGGATGCGGGAACCCACTCCACCGTCCCCATCAGGCCAAAGCCTTTCGGCCCCGGTCCGGTTCACGATCACCACCTGAGCCCGGTCGGAAATCTCGGCTTCCGTGAAGGGGCGTCCACTCAGAAAAGGAGCGCCCACGACCCGAAAGTAGGTGGGTGACACCCAGTTGCCCGCGTGGACCTCGAACCCTTCTCCCTCTGCGGCGGCGCGGCCTTCCACGTTGACGGTACCCGGGGCCCCGGCCACCCGAGGCGGCACATACCTGGCCCAGCCCGCAGATCGGACCCCCGGGGCTCTCCCCAGGCCGTTTACGACCTCGTCGAAGAAGGCGATACGTTCCGTTCCCACGTCGTAGCGGGTGCGGGGTAGATTCAGCCCCACGGCTGCCAGACCTTCCGTCTGGAAGCCCGGGTCTACCGAAAGCAACCGACGGAGACTGTTGGAGAGAAGCCCGGCGGAGAGGACCAGGACCGTGGCCAGGGCCACCTGCGCCACCACCAGGGATCCGTGGGCCCTCCATCCCGCGGACGGTTTCCAACCCCCGGGACTCTGCCGGGAGACCACCCCAGCCGGAGTCAACCTCCTGAGGTGGAGGATGGGGATCAGGCTGAATGCGAACACGGTGACGAGGCCCGCCACGGCGGCAAAGGCCAGGGTCTCCGGGTCCACCCGGGCGGATCGGATCTCCGGCAGGCTCCCTCCCGCGATCCACACCGCGGCATGCACCATCCACCCCGCCGTGAGGACTGCCAGGAGCGTTCCTGCACCGCCCAGCAGGAGGCTCTCGGTGACCAGCTGGCCGGCCAGGCGAGCGCGCCCGGCTCCCAGGGCCAAGCGCACCTTCATCTCACCGCCCCTGGAAATGCGCCGCACCAGGATGAGGGTGGCGATGTTGGCACACGCAATGAGGAGCACGACTCCCACGGCCCCGAAGACTACCCAGAGACCTCGACGGAACCCCCAGGAAAGAGCGTACCTGGCGGATACAACCAGGGGGAACCACTCGCTCTGGCCTTCCATGAGCGGGGCCACCCGAGTCTGGATGACATCCAGGCGTTCCTGGGCCTCCTCCACGGTAAGGCCCGGTTGCAGGCGAGCCACGATGTCGGGAGATCCGGTCCAGCCTCCCGCAGCGTCCGTCAGGAGTGGGAGCAGGACTTCCTTGGTCTGGGACCCAAAGAAGGCGGTTTCCAGGAGAGCTCGTGTGGCGCTGGGGATCACCCCCACCACCGTGTGGAGGGTTCCATCCACCCAAACGGCTCGCCCGATCACCCCGGGGTCCGATCCAAATTGGCGTGCCCACAGCCCCTCCGTGAGGAGCAGGACCTCTCCACCCCCCGGGATGGCGTCCTCGCGACTGAACAGACGACCCAGGATGGGAGTGGCCGAGATCAACGAGAGGATCTCGGGGGAGATCCGGGCCCCCGGCACCGAGACGATGCCTTCATCTATGGACAGGTGGATTTCCTCCTCGGCGTAGGCTCCCACCTGGTCGAAGACGCCCTCTTCTTCCCGCCAGGCGGCGACCATGGGCGCAGCCGGCGGACCAAGCGATCGCGTTCCGTCCTCGAGCTTCTCGTATCGCCAGAGTTGTACCATCCGGTCACCTCCCGGAAAGGGGAGGGGATCGAGGACCAGACTGTGGACCAGGCTGAAGACCGCTGTGTTCACGCCGATCCCCAGAGCGAAGGTGAGGATGACCGTCAGGGAGAATCCGGGGGCTCCCAAAAGGCTGCGGGCGGCGTACTTCCCGTCCTGGCCCGGGGTAGACAAGGAGAGGGCGCGGAGGGCCCGGCGCCACCCGGCCTCCCGGTGGGTGAGGCGCCATCGGAGGAGAGGTCCCAGGGACCTCAGGACCTGCCTCCGGTACCAACGGCGAGCCGCCGGTTCCCCCTGAGCGACCACCTGGTCCTCGAACTCCTCCAGGATGTTCCCGAGGACGTCCTCCCTGAACCTGCGATCCGCGAGGAGGGCCAGGGTCCACCTGAAGAAGGGGGGTGGGTTCGGCATTGTTGGTCCTCCCCTCAGCCCTCCTGGGTGATGGGGGTCCCCTGCAGCATGCGCTGGAGCATTGCGGTGGAGTGCTCCACCGCGGCGAGACCCCGCTTGGTGAGGGAGACGAGCTTCCGGGACCGGCCCCCCTGGACCGGCTGGGGATCGGAGACCCGGAACTCCACCAACTTCTTCTCCTCCAGGCGTCCAAGGGTGGCATAGACGGCTCCGATGGACACGGGTCTCCCGGCTCGCTCTTCAATCTCTCGTCGGATGCTGACCCCGTAGGCGTCGTCCCCAAGCCTCAGGATGGCGAGCATCACGTAGATCTCGAATTCTGCCAGGTAGTCGCCTTTCGGCACGGGATCCCTCCTCGGGTCCTCGGGAAGGCTCCGGGGCGGCCGCCCCGGCGGTGGGAAAACCTGGGCAATATCTTATACAAACGAGTAGTAAGGTGTCAACCCGAGGTGGGAGAGGTCCTCTGGCGGGAGGGTGCGATCCGGCGGCCTTTCCGCGTCGTGGGCGTTCGCGATCCCTCTGTCTAGACCGATTTCTGTTCAGGTAAACAAATTTTCTCTTGACATCAAATACCAATCGAAAATAACCTGGACTCGGCGGCGGAGGGCGGCTGGGCTCCCCACTGCCATCGTAATTCAGGACCCGAGACCGCTCCGCCATGGGGCGGATTCCGGCGGCAGCCCCGGAGGTGAGGGGGGTGCCGACGATTTCTAGTTTGCCGTGGGATTCGGAGGGGAGGGCAGGCGGTGGTAGTCCTACCCCTTGCCCGGACAATAGAGGGCATCGCAGGTCGCATCGGGCATCGGGGGGGTATCCCAGGAGACGCAACGCATGGACCGTCGTCAATTCTGTCGTTCAGCCATCGCAGCCGGCGTAGCCGGATCCTTCCCGTGGGTATCAGCGTGTGAGCGCGGTGCCCGGGAAGCGTCTACCGCAGACACCAGCATTGCCGCGATCTCCCTCGATGGCGCCGAGATCGAGTTGGAGCGGGCCGCCGTCCGGGAGCTCAGCGAGAGCCTGTCGGGGTCCCTTCTTCTTTCCGACAGCCCGCAGTACGATAGCGCACGCATGATCTGGAACGGCATGCACGACAAAC
>JASFRP010000605.1:0-3257 GCA_050114895.1 Gemmatimonadota bacterium | reverse complement strand
AGAAGACTCCCTGAACCAACCTGGTGGTCTCACCCCACCTTCTTCCGGCAACCAACCCCATTCTTGCTTCCGACCAGCAGAACTCGTACGCCAGCGGGATGCAGGTTTGTTCTTCGGAGCTCTACACCGACTCGTCGATCCATCTGGCAACAACCCGAGCCGTCTCCTCGAGGCCCTCCAGCATGTCGAGACCGCGGAATGCGTCTAGCGGCGGAACGGGGATCCCACCGGGCCCACCTCAGCCCCGCCAAACGGCCCCAGAGGCGCCATGGGAAACCTGGTGGATTTCACGGACAATAGGCTGCCGCCTCGGGTTCTCCACGGCGGCCCTGGGGGCTGAGCCCGGGATTGAATAACCCAACGTTCGGTTATAAATTGTGGCCAACACCGCTTCCTTGAAGAATGGATGAGGCTCCATGGCTAGAACGGGAACTTCTCAATCCAGATCCCACCGGGAGAATGAGAGGGCTAGACGCGAAGCCCGAAACGCGGACCGGGTCGAGCCTCGGGCCGTCGATATCGCATTCGATTCCAGCCTGGATCTCATCCTGGTTCGACTCCAAGGGGGATCCGCCTTCGGGTTTCAGCCAAAGGCAGTCGCCGGCCTGGACGGGGGGACCGCGGACCAACTGGCCAATGTCCGGATCTCCCCCACCGGCGACGGTCTCCACTGGGAGGATCTGGATGTGGACGCGTCGCTGACCGGGATCGTGGTGGAAGCACTGAATCTAAGGGAGTGGGCCCCCCGGCTCATGGGCCAGGTCCGGAGCGAGGCGAAGGCGAAAGCGGCCCGGAAGAACGGAATGAAGGGAGGGCGGCCCTCTGGATCTTCAAGGAGATCCGACAAGAGGGACTCCGTCTCTACCCGATAGCCCTCGGGACCCAGATTTCAAAGGGAATCGAGAGGACCTCCCCCCGCAGGTGACGGAGGGGGCCATCCGGCACGCCCGGACGCCCGCAGGGTATCCTCTGTCTTCGCGACCCGCCCCCCATCCAGGAGAGACCATGGAGCTCCTCGACGCTATCCGCCGACGCCGATCCATCAAGGACTTCACCGCCGGGCCCGTGGAGCGGGAGGCCATCGAGACGCTCCTGGAGGCTGCGGTCCAGGCCCCCAACCACCGTATGACGGAGCCGTGGCGGTTCTACGTCCTGGGCCCGAAAGCCCGCAGGGCGTATGGCGAGGCGCTGGGAGCCCGGAAAGCCAGAAAGGTGGATGACCCCTCTGCCGCCGCCGCGGTGCTGGAAAAGGTGGCCGCCGAGCATGAGGGGCTCCCGGCCATGCTGGCGGTGAGCATGGTCCTTTCCGACGATCCGGAGATCCGGGAGGAGGATTACGCCGCCACCTTCATGGCCATCCAGAACCTCTCCCTGGCCGCCCCGGCCCTGGGGCTCGGCACCCACATCAAGACCGGCGCGGTGATGGACGACCCCCGGGCCCGGGCCGCGGTTGGAGTCCCCGAGGGAGAACGGATCGTGGCCACGCTCTCCCTCGGTGCACCTGCGGCACTCCCGGACCCCAAGCCCAGGCGCCCTGCCTCGGACTTCACGACCTGGGTGGAATAGAGGGGGCCGGCCCCGTCTACTCGGCGTTCAGGGTCCGAACGGGATCCACCCTGCTGGCCTGCCGGGCCGGGACGTACGAAGCCAGGAAGGCCACCCCCACCAGGGCCAGAGTGGCCACGGCCAGGACCAGGGGATCTCCGGGGCTGACCTGATAGAGGAAGCTCTCCAGGATCCGCCCCGCAGCCAGGGCTGCGCCCAGGCCGATGGCCATGCCCACCAGGGTGGGCCGTGCCGTCTCCCGGAGGACCATCCGGACCAGGGAGTCCCCTTCGGCCCCCAGGGCCAGCCGGATCCCCATCTCCTGCCTCCGTCCCGAGACCAGGTGGGCCACCACCCCGTAGAGGCCGGCGGCGGCCAGGGCCACGGCGACCCAGGCGAAGACCGAGAGGAGGATCAGGAAGAACCGGGCCGGGGCCATCTCCTCCCCCACCAACGACTCCACGGTGGTGACGCTCCGGAGGGGCAGGTCCGGGTCCAGGGCTTCGACCCGAGCCCTCACCGCCGGAAGAAGGTCGCCGGCTCCGTCGGCATAGCGGATGAGGACGGTCATGGATCCGGGTCCCATCTGACTCTGGGGCACGTAGGCTTCCGCCGAGGGGCGATCCGTGATCCCGGTGGACTGCACGTCCCCTACCACCCCGACGATGGTCCAGTACGGGGAGCCGAAGCCCAGGGTAGCGGTGACCCGAACCCGTTTCCCCAGGGGATCCTCCCCGGGGAAGCTCTGCCGGGCGAAGGTTTCATTCACCAGGCCCACGGGCGCGGAGCCCGCGTCGTCCGACAGCTCCAGCCACCGGCCCCGGAGCAGGGGGATGCCGGCCGTCTCCAGGTAGGTGGGCGTCACCCCCCGGAGGAAGGAACCGGGCCGGTTGGGGGCACCCGGATCGGGCCTCCCTTCCACCAGGACGCCGCCGGAGGTCCCCCAACTGCTCATGGGGGCGCCGTATACGGACCCCACCGAGGTGACTCCCGGGAGTCCCCGAAGCCCCTCCTCCAGCTCCTGGAAGAACCCCTGGATCTCCGGGAGCTCGGCGTACCGCGCCTCCGGAAGGGAGAGATCGAACCGGAGCACGTTGTTCTTCTCGTAACCCAGATCCACGTCCCTGAGCTCGACGAGGGTCTTGAGGAGGAGGCCCGAGCCCGCCAGGAGGGCCAGCGAGAAGGCTACCTCTCCGGCCAGGAGCGTGTTCCTGGCTCTCCCGGAGCGTCGGCCCGAGACGCCGGCCTGCCGTGCCCGGCCCAGGGCCTGGGACGGAGAGGTCCGAGCCAGCTTGAAGGCCGGGCTCAGGCCGAAGACCAGCGCCACCAGGAGGACCAGACCGAAGCTGAAGAGGAGAACGGTGCCGTCCAGCGCCACCTCCTCCAGCCGGGGAAGGGCCCCTGCGGAGAACCGTCGAAGGAGACCCACACCACCCACGGCCAGCCCCACACCCCCAATCCCCCCCAGGCCGGCCAGGACCAGGCTCTCGGTGAGGACCTGAACCAGCAGGCGGCTGCGGCCGGCCCCCATGGCCGCCCGGACACCTACCTCCCCCACCCGCCCCTGGGAGCGAGCCAGGAGAAGGTTGGCCACGTTGGCGCAGGCCACCAGGAGGACCAGGGCCACGGCTCCGAAGAGAATCCAGAGCTGGCTTCGGACCCCTCCCACCGTCACGTCCTCCAGGCTGAAGGCGGCGAAGCGTTTCTTCTCG
>JASFRP010000604.1:0-3262 GCA_050114895.1 Gemmatimonadota bacterium | reverse complement strand
GGCGGCCCACCTGCGGGAGCCGCACCCCCCCGTGGGGGTGCGCCTCAGACACCGCGAGCTGGCGGAGGGGTGAGGCATGGGAGGCGGACCCTCGCCACGCGGAGACCGGGAAGCCCCATGGAGGCCATGATCCTGGCGGCGGGGGAGGGGACCCGCCTCCGTCCTCTCACCGACACGATCCCCAAGGCGCTGGTGCCGGTGAAGGGGCGCCCCATGCTGGAGTGGGTGCTGGGGCGGCTGACGGGAGCCGGGGCGGGGCGCGTGGTCGTCAACCTCTGTCACCACGGAGAGCAGATCCGCCGCTGGGTGGAGGGACGGCCGGCAGGAGGCCCCGAGATCGCCCTCTCTCCGGAGCCCGGTGGCCCCTACGACACCGGAGGCGGGCTCTTTGCCGCCCGCCATCTCTTCCGGGAGCCCACCCCCTTCCTCCTCCACAACGTGGACGTCCTCTCCGGCGTTCCCCTGGATGGCCTGTGGGCGGCCCACTCGGAGGAGGGATCCCAGCTGGGGGAAAAGCTGATCGCGTCCCTGGGGGTCCAGGAGAGGGAAGCCCGGCGCACCCTCCTCTTCGACGAGGAGGGGCTCATGGGGTGGGAAAACCGGGGGAGCGACCGGGCACCGGAAGGGGTGCACCGGGTGCGGGAGGCCCGGGGTGCCGTCCGGCGCCTCTCCTTCACAGGCATCCACGTGGTGGAGCCCCGCATCTTCGCCCTGAGCCAGCGCCGGGGAACCTTCTCCATCATCACCCTCTACCTGGAGCTGGCGGCGGCGGGATTCCGCATCCTCCCCGTGGACGTGTCAGCGTACCCCTGGATCGACGTGGGCACCCCGGAGCGCTTGGCCGAGGCGGGGAGGATGGTGGAGACGCTGGAGTGAGAAGAGCCCGGGACCCCCCAAGCAAGCCTTTCTAGCGAGCCTTCAACCCTGCCAGCGCTCCCCGAACCAGCGTCTCGGCCGACGCCAGGCTCACCTCGCGGCCGCGCTCCGCCGTGGGGAAAGACGAGATTCCCAGCGCCCACACTTTCGGGTTGGCAGTCAGCTCCTCGAGGACACGCGCCACCTGGTCCGCAGTGGGACCGCCGGGGGTCTCGTAGAAGCTCCCCGGGATCTCCGTCGCGTCCAGGATGTCCACGTCCACATGGACGTAGATCACGTCCACCTGCCGGGCCAGACGGTCCACGGCGTCCAGCATGGTCTGGCTGCGCGCCACCATGTCCGAGGCGGAGACCACCGGGATGTCCGACCGGTCCAGGAGGCCCTGCTCGAGGGGGTCTACGTCCCGCAAGCCCATCATGACGATGTCCCCGGTGGAGATGGCGGGGTCCAAACCCGCGGTGAGGCGCAGCCGCTCGAGGCTCTGGCCCGACGCCACCGAGACGGGCATGCCGCCCAGCCACCCGCTCAGGGAGGTCTCGGGGGTGTTGAAGTCGGCGTGGGCGTCGATCCAGATGAGGCCCACTCTCCGCCTCCGATCCGGTGACGCTGCCTGTTGGAGCCCCGCCAGCATCCCCCACGAGCTGTTGCAGTTGCCCAGGAGCCCCACTACGAAGGCCCCGCCTCGTGCCTCCTCCGCAAGGGCCCGGCCCAAGTGGGCGTCCGCCTGGGCCATGTGTTGCCAGACGCCGTACTGGGCGGCTTCCTCGGACGTGAGCTGCACCCGCGCGATTCCCGCCTCCTCGAGCCCCGCCTCGCCGAGAAGTCGGCGTACCTGAGGCTCGAGGAGGTCCGGCGCCACTGAGATCTCGTCGGGACCGGTCCGCGCGGTATAGGGTTGGAGAACCAGCCCGACAGGGAGGCGTCCCTCTCTGGACGCACCTGCCCCGAGCCACGCGAAGAGAGGTTCGAGCCACTCGGGTCTCGGGCGATAGAACGCACCGTGGCGAGCCCCGGTATTGATGCGCGTCTCCACCTTCACGTCCGCGTCAGGGGATTGTTCGAAGAGGGGCCGGCAGGAGAGGCCGATGTCGTCGCTGGCCTCATGGATGGAGAGCACAGCTCCTGTGAGGGACAGGCTATTCTCGCGGAGGAGACCGTTGGTGCACCCAGCCATGATCACGTACCGGACCTCGGGCGTCCGAACCAACGATGAGGTCGTGGCAGTGATCATACCGCCCTTGGAGAAGCCCACCACTGCGATGTGTTCGGGGGGTACTCCTCCGGCCAGAAGCTGGTGCACCTGGTCCGCCACATGGCCGGCGTACGCTGCCACCTGGGTGCCGTCGGGCCGAGCTTCGCTGATCACCTGGAACCCGCGCTCCGCGAACTCCTGGAGGATGGCGTCGTACTCGTACACGCCGAACTGTGGAGACGTGGGCCGGCGTCCCCCCGATTCGATGATCTGACCGTGGAGATAAATGAGGTACCTGCTCCCGGCGTCCAGAGACGCGGGGACGGAGGTCCAGACGTGCCCTTCCTGTCCGGAAGCGTGTCCGGAGACGGTGAGGATGCCCATGAGCGCGAGAACGGGGAGAATGGTTTTCCTGGACACGGTCAGCTGGGAGAGAAGGACGCGAGGGAGGTGGACTCGCGGACAACATACCCTCCCACAAGCGGAGCGTGCCCCGAAGCACGGAGCGCGGCAGTGGGGACCTCTTCCAGGATGCCGCCGCCGACTCTTCTTGGCTACCCGGGGCCGCCGCCCTGTAGCTGTTCAGCCCGAGGCCACGACAGGATCATGGCGATGATTGCCCATCCCACGATGGCGATGGCTCCCACCACCTTTCCCGTCAGCTGGGCACCCACCAGAGCGAAGAGGGCGGCGCCCTCCCTGAGGGAAAACCCGATGAGGGTTTTTTGCTTATGCCAGGCGATCAGGTCCTCCTCCGAAGCATCCCGGCTCGGAGCCCTCAAGTGTTTCGGGGGGAAATGGGCCCACACCAACGCCACGAGGCCGATGCCGTTGAGGAGTGTTCCCACCCAAGGTGACAGGTCCAGATCTTCCGGCGGCGCGTTCCCCGAGGCCAGAAGGAACCAGACTACTCCTGAAAAGAGGAGGACTCCCGAGAGGAGTGCGAAACAGATGAGGGTGAGTTGTCGAAGGTGGGCCTGTACCGCTTCGGACTGGTGCATATCGGATGCGTTCCTTCCCAAGGCAGTGGATCAATTCAACCAGAGCCAGATACGGCCTGTGCCGGGAGACCCGTTCCTGGAGAACGTTCGCTCGGAGCCAGAGTTCAAGCCCATCACGGCCCACGTAAAGGAGCGGTGGGGGCTTTCGACCTTTGATCCATCTCCTGTCAGCTGTCTTCCAGGCACTTCCAAC
>JASFRP010000603.1:0-3267 GCA_050114895.1 Gemmatimonadota bacterium | reverse complement strand
TCGGGATCGCTTTCGTCGACCCGCATGGCCACGATGGCGATGCTTCCCTCCTCTACCACGCGGGCATCGGTATCTGGTGGTGCCGGGAGAGCATCCCGGACTACATCGAAAGACCAGACCTCCGTTCCGAGCCCCGCTCCCGCTTCGGCCATCCGTGACGCCGTCATGCTCCTCAACCCGCGTCCGCGCTCGGTGACCTCGATCCCTTGAATCCCTGAGACCGGCCCCACCGGCAGGCTCACAGCCAGGAACTGTGGTGGGCGGAGGTGCCCGACGACTTCGCTTCGAGCGAGCTCCACCACCCAGGCGGCCACAGCGTCCACTGCTTCGGGATCATCGTTGTCGATCCCGGAAACCGCGATTGCGGGCACGCCGTAGTACGCCGCGATCCGCGCCGCCCCTATCGTGCCCGAGAGCACCCAGGCGTCGGCGAGGTTCGCACCGGTGTTCACTCCGGAGATCACGAGATCGGGAAGGGAATCACGCATGGGACCTGCCAGGGCAAAGAACACGCAGTCGGCCGGGAAACCGTCCACCGCCCACGCCGTGATTCCGGGGCCCATGTCCCGCCGTTCGACGTGAAAGCGCCCGGTACGCGCGGCGTCCGAGAAGTTGGTGCCGGAGCTCTGGTTCCCTGAAGGTGCGATCAGATAGGTCTCCGCCAGGCCTGAAAAAGCGGCGGCCAGCCGCAGTGTGGCCGGGGACTCTATCCCATCGTCGTTGGTGATCAGAACTCGCCGCGGCCAGCCATCCGGCCGGCCCGAGGTGGGGATCGATTCGCTCTGACATGCCGCAGCAGTGAGAATGACCAGCAGGCACACAGCTCGCCACGAGTGGTTGAGAAGCACCACGGATGCCTCCTCCCTTGAAAGAACGGCGGCCTCTTTCGGACCTCTTCCATCTCGAAATCTTCGAGCAGCACCCAGCGAACGGCAAGCCCCCGTTCGGAGAGAGCCGGCTTGGGGATCATAACAAACGAAGAGGCGGCCCGCTGGAAGGAGCCGCCCCTCTTCGTACCCACCGTGATTCCGGTCTACCAGATCTCGGCCAGGCCTGCCCGCAAGCTTCCGGGGTGTGCCATAGACGGCTACCGCGGTCTCGGTCCCGTCGCGATGACCCGTCGCGTGTGACCCACCTTGACGGGATAATGTTTAGTACCTAAACTCAGATCATGGAAACAACGCCCGAGTCCGTCATGGAACGTCTCCAGAGGGTCATCAACAAGATCCTCTTCCTGGGGAAGAAGCGCGTGTTCCGCTTCGAGGGTGTGGACTTCTTCCCCTCGGAGGTTCACCTGATGATGGTCATCCGGGAGGGAACCTCAACCAACGCGACACGCGTGGCGGAGGAGTTGGCGGTGACGAAGGGCGCCGTCTCCCAGTCGCTGACGCGGCTGGAGAAGAAGGGCGTCCTCCTCAAGACAAAGGACCCGGCCAGGAAGAACGAGCTGACGTTGAACTTCACTCCCTTCGGCACAAGGGCTCTGCAGCACTACCAGAGGCACACGGCGGGTCTCTTTGCAGGCCCCAGGTCCTACCTGAACGGACTCTCCAGGGGGGAGAGAAGGGCCATCCAGGGATTCCTGGCAGAGTTGGAAGGGGCCTTCGATGAGGTCCCGGAGTAGACGCACATTTTTTTTGACTTTGCTGTTCAGTATCTAAACACAGGAAAAGCACCATGAACACGCGGCATTCCGATGAACGCATTCAGGCATGGAAGCAGAGGGAGAATCCTCTCGAGCGGGGGCACCTGGTCCTGGAGCGGACGTTCCGGACATCCGCCGACGAGGTCTTCCCACTCCTCTGCCCCACCAGGGAATACGACTGGATCTCGAGCTGGGGTTGCGAGCTTTTTCATTCGGATTCCGGCTACGCGGAGTACAACGCCATCTTCCGGACGCGTAGTCTCGGCAAGGAGGAGATCTGGATCTGCACCCATTTCGAGCCCAACCGGGCCATCCACTACACCCGCGTGGCCCCGGACGTCTGCACGCAACTGGAGATCACCCTTGCGGACAGGACTGACGGCACCGTTCGGGTGCGTTGGAGCCTGACCGCGTCGGCACTGGTGGAAGAGGCGAACGATGCGGTGCGCCTTCTGGAGTCGGGCTCCGAGCGCCGCCTGATTCTGGAACACCTCCTGAATGACCTGGACCATTACCTCGAGAGGGGTGAGATGCGGGTGTGACCGAGGTCGGTGATCACTCCCCTCTCTCGCTTCCCCCCAAAGCGATAGGTTTCAAGGACGCTATCGCTGGTGCAATCCTCGGCGTACCGATCCTGTTCGGGAACTGGTCGTTACCTGGAGCCCTGTGGTGAGCTGGAAACCGCAGTTCCGCCGATGTCGTATGCCCAAGTGATGGGAATGGTCCAGGCCATCCGGCGCGAACAGAATTCTGATTCCTCGCTGAGGGGTTTCATCGATGCTTCGGCTACTCCTAATCCTTCTGATCTCCTCTCCGGCCTTGTTCACGGGTGACCCGCAAGTGGAATCGCAGAGTGCTGGCTTCGAGATTGATCACTTTTTCGTGGCTGTACCCGGTCCTGAATCTGGCTCAGCTGCCTTGGAGGGGGCTGGGTTTCAGGCTGGCCCCTCGAACACCCATCCGGGCCAAGGTACCGCGAGTCGTGGCATCCTCTTCGAGAATGCCTACCTGGAGTTGATCTGGCTTACTGACCGAACGGAGGCCGTCTCTCCACCCATCGAGCGAACCAGGCTTGGAGATCGAATGGATCCAGAGTCAGAGGCATGTCCGTTCGGCATCGGACTCAGGAGAAAAGGGGAGTTGGACGCGGCACTTCCCTTCGAAAGCTGGGACTATCGTCCGCCCTACCTTCCCGAGGGTCTGTCTTTCCAGATGAGCGTAAGCTCCGAACAGCTCGGGGAGCCCCTGGTCTTCTATCTTCCCTGGCTTTCTGCACCGGTCTGGCCAGCTCCGGAACATCGAAACGGGGCCCGCCGCGTCACCCGACTGGAGATCGTACTGGAAGAGCAGACTCTGGAATCGGAGACCATTTCCGCCATTTCTGAAACCGGCCTTGCGTCCTTCCGCACGGGAGCGGAGTTCTTCATGGATGTGGAATTGGACGAAGCTGGGGCGGGGGGTAGCCTGGACCTTCGGCCCGACGTTCCTCTCCGCATCCGCTGGTGACCGGCCAGAAGAGGCGCTGTGTGGGCCTCCTCGAAATGCTCGAAAGGAAAACTCTGATTGGAGAGCCACTTCGGTTTTGGGCTCCAGGTAACGCCCGGTTCCCGCACGGGCCCACA
>JASFRP010000602.1:0-3268 GCA_050114895.1 Gemmatimonadota bacterium | reverse complement strand
CGAGGCACGGGGTGAGAAGCTGGCCTCTGCGTTCCCCGCAGTCGCGGCCCTGAGTCGGAAGAAGACCCTCAGGCAGGGACTGGACGAGGCCATCATCGAGCTCATGGCTTCCGCCGAGATCCTGGCCAGTGGAAAGCTGTGGCTCAGAGACGGCCGAAACGGTCGCCGGTTCGATTTCCCGGTCACCGTGGGGGCCATCTACATGCTCAAGCTGTCCCACCTGGTGGACGACAAGATTCACGCCCGGAGCATCGGGCCCTACTCCCTGGTGACGCAGCAGCCCCTGGCCGGGAAGGCCCAGTTCGGCGGCCAGCGCTTCGGGGAGATGGAGGTGTGGGCGCTGGAAGCCTACGGCGCGGCCCACACGCTCCAGGAGATTCTGACGGTGAAGTCGGACGACGTCACCGGTCGGTCCAAGGTGTACGAAGCCATCGTGAAGGGTGAGAACCTCCCGGAGCCGGGCATCCCCGAGAGCTTCAACGTGCTCGTCAAGGAGCTCCAGGCCCTCGGTCTGTCGGTCACTTTGGGCCGGGAGGAATAGGAGGCCGGGAGGAGCAGGACCTGAAGAAGATAATTCGACACCCTCCAGCCACTACGGGTGCTTAACGCATGATCGATTTTCCCAGGGCCAGAGACACGAACTCCGCCGATTTCGACTTCATGCAGCTCAGGATCGCCTCTCCGGAGGAGATCCGGAGCTGGTCCTTCGGTGAGGTCACGAAGCCGGAGACCATCAACTACCGCTCCTTCAAGCCCGAGCGGGATGGACTGTTCTGCGAGCGGATCTTCGGGCCCGTGAAGGACTGGGAGTGCCACTGCGGGAAGTTCAAGCGGATCCGCTTCCGGGGGCACGTCTGCGATCGCTGCGGGGTCGAGGTGACCCTCTCGAAGGTCCGGCGGGAGCGGATGGGGCACATCGAGCTGGCCGTTCCCATCGTTCATATCTGGTTCTTCAAGACCCTTCCCAGCCAGCTGGGTTACCTCCTGGGGATGACCCTGCGGGACTTGGAGAAGGTCATCTACTACGCCTCGTATGTCGTCACGAATCCGGGAGCCCAGGACGTGGACTTCCTGGATCTCCTGGACGAGGACGAATACTACGACCTTCGGGTGAAGGCCCGGGAGGAGGGCGACGAGGCCTTTCGAGCCGAGATCGGCGCCGAAGCCATCCGGACTCTCCTCAAGATGCTGGATTCCCCGGAGAAGAAGATCGAGGAGCAGAATCAGGATGGTCGCGGGCTGGACCGCCTCGCTCTCTGGCTCCGTCACGAGATCGCCACCGAGACGTCTCAACACCGGAAGAAGAAGAAGCTCAAGCGGCTGAAGGTGGTGGATGCCCTCCGGAACTCCGGGACGAGCCCGGAGACCCGGAACCGTCCCGAGTGGATCGTGATGGACGTGGTTCCGGTGATTCCGCCGGACCTCCGCCCCCTGGTCCCCCTGGACGGCGGCCGCTTCGCCACCTCGGACCTGAACGACCTCTATCGGCGGGTCATCAACCGCAACAACCGGCTCAAGAAGCTCATCGAAATGAGAGCTCCGGAGGTGATCCTCCGGAATGAGAAACGGATGCTGCAGGAGGCCGTGGACGCCCTCTTCGACAACGGACGGCGCTCAAAGGCCATCCGTGGCCGGGGCAAGCGTCCTCTCAAGTCCCTCTCGGACATGTTGAAGGGCAAGCAGGGTCGATTCCGGCAGAACCTCCTGGGCAAGCGTGTGGACTACTCGGGGCGTTCGGTCATCGTCGTGGGGCCGGAGCTGAAGCTCCACCAGTGTGGGCTCCCCAAGGCCATGGCCGTGGAGCTTTTCAAGCCCTTCATCATCCACGAGCTCGAGAAGCGAGGTGAGGCCGAGACGGTGAAGCGGGCCAAGAAGATCGTGGAGAAGGACGATCCGAAGGTCTACGAGGTCCTCGAGGACATCATCAAGGACCACCCGGTGCTTCTGAACCGGGCGCCGACCCTGCACCGCCTCGGAATCCAGGCTTTCGAGCCGGTCCTGGTGGAGGGGAAGGCCATCCGTATCCACCCCCTGGTGTGCGCCGCCTTCAACGCCGACTTCGACGGCGACCAGATGGCCGTCCACGTGCCGCTGAGCTTCGAAGCCCAGCTGGAGGCCCGGGTGCTGATGCTGGCCTCCAACAACATCCTCCTCCCGTCCAACGGCCGTCCCGTGGCCTCGCCCACGCAGGACATGGTCATGGGGTCCTACTACCTCACCAAGCCCATCCTGGAGGTCAGCGACCTGGAGCGGGTGACGGGAGACGGAAAGGCCCCCAGGAACGTCCGGCAGAAGGCCGAGGACCGAATGGAGGAGCTCTTCGCCGAGGCTCCCCGCTTCTCCTCCTACGGAGAGGTGGAGATGGGCCTGGGCACCGAGCTCATCGACTTCCACTCACTGGTGTGGTTCTGGTTCCCCCCCCGGGACAAGATCATGCTCCAGGAGGACGGGAAGGCCGGCCGGTGGATCCGAACCACTGCGGGTCGAGTCCTCTTCAATTCCATCATTCCGGATGAGATGGGCTTTCTGAACAGGACCTTCGGGAAGAAGGAGCTGGGGGACCTGATCTTCGACTGCTTCACCACGGTGGGGCTGAAGCGGACGACCGAATTCCTGGACAACCTCAAGGACTTCGGGTTCCGCTACGCCACCATGGGTGGAGTGAGCGTGGGAGTGGAGGACCTGGAGATTCCCGCCGAGAAGACGGAGATCCTGAAGGACGCTGACGAGCAGGTGACGCGCTTCCAGCGCGCCTACTCCAGCGGATTCATCTCCAACGGGGAGCGCTACAACAAGGTCATCGACACCTGGACCCACGCGAACAACGACGTGGCCGACGCCATGGTCCGCCACCTGGAGCGATCCAAGGACGGGTTCAATCCGGTGTACATGATGATGACCTCCGGCGCCCGGGGGAACCGGGACCAGATGCGCCAGCTGGCGGGGATGCGGGGCCTCATGGCCAAACCCCAGAAGAAGCTCACCGGTGGCATCGGCGAGATCATCGAGAGCCCCATCAAGTCCAACTTCCGGGAAGGCCTCACGGTGGTGGAGTACTTCATCTCCACCCACGGTGCCCGAAAAGGGCTGGCGGACACCGCCCTGAAGACGGCCGACGCCGGCTACCTGACCCGCCGTCTCGTGGATGTGGCCCAGGACCTCACCGTCACGGACGAGGACTGTGGGACCATCCTGGGGCTGGAGATGACGGCCCTGAAGGAGGGGGAGGACATCATCGAACCCCTCCGGGACCGCATCGTGGGGAACG
>JASFRP010000601.1:0-3275 GCA_050114895.1 Gemmatimonadota bacterium | reverse complement strand
CCGCCGCAGCCAAGATTCTCCTCCTCATACCGTTCTTGACCCCTCCAGTCCGTCCCACCCACATTCTTCCAGAAGTCCCTGGACGTCGTAAGGTGCTTAAATCACTTATCCCTCCCCGCGACGGTCTACTTCCCATACGGAGCGCACCCGGACGCTCGCCTTCGCATCGCCGTCCGCACCAGCGGGGACCCCACCGACTTCGTCGGTCCCATCCGGCACGCTATCGAGGAGTTCGATCCGGGCCTGGCCATGTTCGATGTCGATCCCATGGAATCGGCCCTGGCACGTTCCACCGCTCCCACCCTGTTCCTACTCGTCCTCATGGGGGTTTTTGCGGTAATTGCCACGTTCCTGGCTGTGGTGGGCCTGTACGGGGTGATCTCCTTCGCGGTACGGAGTCGAAGAGAGGAGATCGGAATCCGGGTGGCTTTGGGCGCCCAGCGCCTGAACATCCTGGGCATGGTGTTCAGGCGCGGCGTGAGGCTCATCGTCCTGGGAATCTTGCTGGGTACCGGCGGAGCCATTGCGTTGTCGGGGTCCGTCCAGAGCGTCGTCTATGGAGTCGCTCCCACGGACCCAGTGACCTTGGCCGGCGCGGCGGTGATGCTTGGCCTTGCTGCGGCCGCGGCCTGTGGCGTGCCTGCCTGGCAGGGCGCCAAGGCCGACGCCATGGCCACACTGAGAAGCACCTAGACGGCAGTGCCTGTTGAGGGTGTTGGATGATCTCTCCCTGGGGGGCGGATCAGGTCGACAACCTGGCATACGCCTGATCCGAGGTCTGGAGAAGAGGGTGGAGAGGACGAACCTGAGGTCCGAACATCACAGGTAGTCAAGGATCGAGAAGGGAGAGAATGAACTAGTGAAGAAAGGCATAGCAGTGAGATTGGGCCTGTCATCGTCCGTCCTTCTGTTGGGGATTTGGGGAGACCTCACCTTGTCTGCCCAGGTAGTCCCGGATGAAGTGGTCTGTGAGACCTGTTCCATTCGCGTCGAGGAAGTGCTCCGTCTGGGGGAGACCAATGGGCCTGGATTCATCCCGGGTCGGCCTTTGTCCGTCGTTCAGGATCACCTGGGTCGGTACTGGACCCTGTGCTCCGGCGGCGAGTTGCCTGCGGTCTACTCGCCAACCGGCCAGTTCCTGAAGAGAGTCGGGCGAGTGGGTGAGGGCCCCGGGGAGTTCAAGTGGGCCCATATCCTGTTACCGCTCCCAGGGGATTCGGTGGCGATATTCGATGCCGATCTCTTGCGTGTTTCAATCCTCGACGCAGACCTGGAGACCGCCCGCACGGTGAGAATCCCCGCGGGATTCAGGACGGCGGTCGTGGCTGACTGGCCGGTGGTGATCGCGAATGGTGTAGCCAGAACTGCCGGCGATTTTGGGCACCCTTACCACGTGTTAAGCCTCGGCCAAGATGTGGGTTCGATCGAGGTTTCTTTCGGTGGGGACGGGGAGCCGGCTACGCCGAGGTCGCGCAGCACGCTAACCCACTTTCTTGCTCGCGGAGACCACGGATCCCTCTGGACCGTCCCGAGGAAAGAATACTCTGTGAGGAAGTGGGCTTTCTCAGGGGCGCCCTTGGCCAGACTTGACCGAAAGCCAGCGTGGTTTCCGGGGGAGTCTCGCTTCGGGCCGGGCGGTCCGAACCTCGAGCCTCCACCGAACACGAACGGCCTGATGGCGGACAGTCTCGGGCGCATCTGGACCTTTGTGAATGTGCCCAGAGAGGAAGAGGCTTGGAGGGCCACATGGGCGCACGTACCTCCCGACTATAGCGGACCCTTGGATCAGCGGGACGCGCCTGAGCCGGAGGAGCTGTGGTCCACCATCGTGGAGGTCATGGAGCCTGGCTCGGGGCGGGTATTCGCCCGGGGTGAGATGGATGATGTCGTTCTGGCTGTGCTGGCCGACCGGACTTTGGCCGTTTACCGAGAGAACGAAGAAGGGATCCCGTACATAGCCGTGTTGGAGATCTTCCTGGACGCTGATGGTCCAGCCACATGACACCGTAGGGAGGAGGAGGAAGAGAATGTTCCGGTCGATCATGTTGGCTGTTTTTTCTCTCGGAGTGAGCCCAGCGTGGTCAGGTCCATCTCCGCTCCACTATGATGACGGCCCTTGTGGGGACGACTTGGGCG
The DNA here is from genome assembly GCA_050114895.1 of Gemmatimonadota bacterium. GTDB lineage: Bacteria > Gemmatimonadota > Gemmatimonadetes > Longimicrobiales > Gaopeijiaceae > JASFRP01. Next base: position 1,139 of record JASFRP010000601.1, on the reverse strand, counting down.
AGTGTGCTCCTGACTACCACAGGGTCCCTGGTCCCGGATCGGAATTCGCCAACACGCCATGGCCGATTCACAACGCCCGCAAACTCTGTCTTGTTCAGGGAGAGCCAGCTCCCCCCGAGGGCCGTCACGATCCCTGTACCCCGACTGAGGAGGATGAGGACTACCAACTGGCCTACCTCCAGGCCCTCAACGCGGCGGAAGAGGGGGATATCTCCCAGTTGGTCGAGATCGCTCCGGAGGCCTGGAAGCATGTGGTCTTGAATGTGCGCCGGCAGTCGCTTCAGATCCTCGATTGTGGGGCGGCCCACACGATCGCGAATATCCCGCTGCCGAAGGACCTGATGGCCGAGCTCTCATCCCAACTCGCACCTGCCCGTTAGAGCACCACCAGACGCGGCCGTCTCTTCGAGGCGGCCGCGTCTGTTTCCTCCCATTCACTCCAGAGGGTACTGTCCACTTGTTGCGACCGGGGCGGCACGGGGGACCCAGAAGACCGGAGGCTCTCAACCAGCCGTGGCCGCATTCCAATCTTTGAAGGATCGCTCCCGCAACATGCGGTAGTTCGCTGAACTCAAGTGGTGGCGTCCGAGGTTGAACAGATTCCGGATGACCCCATGGACCGATAGGAACCGCTGCGCCTGCCCCGCTGACTTGAACCCTCGCATCTGGCGTTCTCGCTGTCGGGTCGGTTGATGCGACACCTCAGCCAGATTGTTCGCGTAGCGGTCCGTGTTGTGATCCCCCGCTTCGCCAGGAGTTTCTCGACCTCGCAGCCCCCGGAAGATTCCGCAGCCATCACGTCGACGGATTGAGGCCACCCGAATGCGAATCAAGACACGCCGATAATCCGAGTGGATGGGGTGTTAGCGGAGCACGGGTGCGCCAGGGCGGGTTTCTGTCTCTTCTAGGAGTGGTTTTGGGACTGGGGGTCGCGGCTACCCTCTTCCCGGCTTGAAGGGCCACCCGGGTGGATCCCATGGTGGCCCTTCACGTGGAGTGAGGAGTGGACGCCCCTCCCGGTTCATCCCTCCAAAAGGGCCTGGAAGGCCGGATCGTCACGAATGGGGTCCCAGACGGGTGCCTTGCGGAGGCCCCATCTGGTAATTGCAGATGGCATGCTCATGAGTTGCTCGAGCTGC
>JASFRP010000600.1:0-3279 GCA_050114895.1 Gemmatimonadota bacterium | reverse complement strand
TGGTGGCAATGGCGGCGAAGCAGAACGTCATCGCTGCGGTGAAAGGGGGGCCCGCCGCAATCCTGGCCGGAGTGGGAGCCGTGGCATGGGGGTTCCTCCTCGTTCCCTTCTTGAGCCGTCTGGGGGGAGGGCCCGTTTCCGAAAGGGCCCCCACCACACCCACGGAGGGAGATGAAGCCGGCCTCGCGGCGGCAGAAGAGGGGACCGGCTCCAGGGAGGACGACGCGGTGGAGTCCAACGAGGCGGCCCCGGGGAAAGAGGGGAAGCCATGACCGAACCGCTGGGCCTGCTGAACGACGTTCTGATCCGGAACGGCCTCGTCACGGCCTTCGTCTTCGTGGGAGTCATCACCTGGCTTTCCTACCTGGTATCGGACCGGCTGACCCGGGGCAGGATCCACGGCTCAGCCATCGCGATCCTCGTAGGACTGGTCCTGGCATATGTCGGGGGAGCCTTGACCGGAGGCTCTCAGGGCCTGGCCGACATTCCCTTCCTGGCAGGTGTCGGGATCATGGGCGGTGCCATGATCCGGGACCTCGCCATCGTCGCCACCGCCTTCGGGGTGAGCATGGACGAGATCAGGCGAGGGGGGATCGAGGCGGTGGCCTCTCTCCTGGCAGGCGTCCTGGGGTCCTTCGTGGTAGGGGCAGGAGTCGCCTTCGCCTTCGGGTACTCCGACCCGGTAAGCATGACCACCATCGGAGCCGGAGCCGCCACGTACATCGTGGGCCCCGTCACCGGATCCGCCATCGGAGCCTCCTCGGAAGTGATGGCTCTCAGCATCGCCGCGGGGCTGGTGAAATCCATGCTGGTGATGACGGCCACTCCCTTCGTGGCCCCCCACATCGGGCTGAACAACCCCCGATCGGCCCTCGTATATGGCGGTCTCATGGGGACCACCAGTGGCGTGGCGGGAGGGTTGGCGGCCACGGACCCGAAGCTGGTGCCCTATGGAGCTATGACGGCCACCTTCTACACGGGGCTGGGGTGCCTGCTGGGACCGTCCGTGATCTTCGTCGTCATCCGGGCCCTCTTCGGCTGAGGACACCGTCGAGGCGAATCGCGTTCCCGGTAAGAAGGGACTGCCGTGAACCCGGCGCCTCGGCGAGGTGGGTGCATGCGAATCCAGGAGCATGGAGGAGGCGTGAACGGGATCGAGCTCATCCGAAGGGCCCGGGAGTACGGTGAACGGCCGGCGATACGCAGCAAGAGCCTGACCTATTCCTATCGGGACGTGTGGGAGGCGGCAACGACGTTCGCCCAGTCCCTTCTGGACGGGGCAGTGGATCTGGACGAGGCCCGCATCGCCTTCCTGGTCCCGGCCAGCTTCGACTACGTGGCGGTCCAATGGGGTATCTGGAGGGCCGGCGGAATCGCCGTGCCCCTGAGCGCTGCGGCAAAAGAGCCGGAGCTGGAGCACGTCTTAAAAGATGCCGGGGTCCGAGTAGCGTTGGTGACGGAAGAGCTCCGTCCCCGCCTGGAGAATCTGGCCCGGCGGCTGGGAATCCCCCTCCACTCCCTGGAGGAGGTTCTGCCGACGCGGGTCCCCGGCCATCCGGGCGGCCCGGGGGAAAGGACTGGGGAGTCCAGCTCCCTGCCCCGGATCTCCATGGACCGCCGGGCCATGATGCTCTACACCAGCGGCACCACCAGCAAACCCAAAGGCGTGGTCTCCACCCACGCCAACATCGAGGCCCAGATCCGATCCCTGGTGCAGGCCTGGGGTTGGCGGGAAGACGACCGTATTCCCCTCTTCCTCCCCCTCCACCACATCCACGGCATCGTGAACGTCCTGTCCTGTGCTCTCTGGTCGGGCGCTCTCGTGGAGGCGTTCCCGGCCTTCCACATGGAACCGATCCTGGGCCGGGTGGCGGAGAAGGCCTTCACCGTCTTCATGGCCGTGCCCACCATCTATGTGAAGCTCATCCAGGCCTTCGAGGAAGCCGATCCCAGGGTCCGAGAGGGCTGGGCCGACGGCTTCCGGAGCATGCGCCTCATGATCTCGGGCTCCGCCGCCCTTCCGGCAGCCATACACCAGCAGTGGACGGCCCTCACGGGCCAGGAGCTCCTGGAACGGTACGGGATGACGGAGATCGGGATGGGGCTCTCCAATCCTCTTGAGGGGGAGCGGCGCCCGGGGGCCGTGGGGCAGCCCCTCCCGGGGGTGGAGCTGAGACTGGTTTCGGAGTCGGGAGAATCCATTTCGGGGGAAGGCCGGCCCGGGGAGATCCAGGTCAGGGGACCCGGGGTTTTCACCGAGTACTGGAGGCTTCCGGAGGTGACACGGGCCTCGTTCGTGGACGGTTGGTTCAGGACCGGGGACATGGCCGTGCTGGAGAGGGGCTATTACCGGATTCTGGGCCGCCTGTCGGTGGATATCATCAAGTCGGGGGGATACAAGCTCTCGGCCCTGGAGATCGAGGACGTGCTCAGGGACCATCCCTCCATCCGAGAGGTGGCCGTGGTGGGGGTGGAGGATGAGGTGTGGGGGGAAGCCGTGGCGGCGGCGGTGAGGCCCGTGGAGGGTGCGGGGTTGGAGCTGAAGACCCTCCGTGAATGGGCCGGCGAGCGCCTGTCCAGGTACAAGATCCCCAGGAGGCTCGTGGTGGTGGACGACTTCCCCCGGAACGCCATGGGGAAGGTGATGAAGCCGGCGATCAAGGGGTTGTTTGTGGACGATTGACCGGAGGACCGGTATTCTCTCCGGAATTGTGGGCCGCCTTCGGATGAGCCGGCGATGAAGGGGGCAGAAGCCAAACTCAACGTGGAGTGCAGGATGCCGCTGGTGGTGGGGGATTCGCGTCTTACCCTGGAGGACGTCGAGCGGGTCGCACGGGTCGGCGAGAAGGTGGAGCTGGCTCCGGAAGCCCTTCGACGGATTCGAACCTGCCGGAACATGCTCGAGGAGAAGATGGCCGCCGGCGAAATCATGTACGGTGTGAACACCGGGATCGGCGAGTTTTCCGAGGTGGTTCTCAACGAGGAGCAGGTACGGGACTTCCAGAAGTACCTCATCTTCAATCACTCCGCGGGGATCGGGGATCCGGTGGCGGAAGAGAACGTCCGGGCCGCCATCCTCTCCCGGATCCGTGTGCACAGCCACGGACACTCGGGGTGCCGCCCGGAGATCACCCAGACGCTGGTGGCGATGCTCAACGCCGGTGTCACTCCGGTGGTGTGCGACAAGGGGAGCGTGGGCGCCTGCGGGGACCTGGCGCCCATGAGCCAGGTGGCCCTCTGCCTGATGGGGGAAGGGGAAGCCTTCTATCGGGGCGAGCA
>JASFRP010000599.1:0-3280 GCA_050114895.1 Gemmatimonadota bacterium | reverse complement strand
ACCGGGCCTGGGGCAGCGGGAGATACTGAAAGGCGAGTGGAGCCTCCCTCAGGCTCTGGTATTTGCCGGTGGGGACCACACCCACCACTCTCCGCTCCACCCCGGCGCTGCGCAGCTGTCTTCCGATGGGGTCCTCCCCGGGCCAGAAGCGCTCGGCGAAGCGTTGGTTCACGATGATGACTCCGGCCCCCTCCTGGAAATCCTCGTCCTGGAACTCCCGACCCCGGAGGAGGGGAATTCCCATGGCGGCAAAGTACCCTGGGCTCACTCGATTGTAGTCAATCGCCATCTGCTCGTCGGGGGAAGGATCGTACCCGGGAATCTCGACACCCGTCTGGCTGGCGGAGAAGCCAAGGGGTAGCTGCTCCCCCAGACCTGCCGCGGTCACGCCCGGGAGGGCTCGGACACGACTCAAGAGCTCCCGATAGAAGATCTCTCCCTCCTCGGCGGTATACCCCTCCAGACTGGGATCCATGGCCGCCAGGAGCAGGTTTTCGGCGTCGAACCCTTTCTCGACCGTTGTGGACGCCCGGAGGCTCTGGATGAAGAGCCCGGCGCTCATCAGGAGCACGAGGGATAGGGCCATCTGGCCCGTCACCAGAATCCGGCTGGTCCGAGACGCCCTGGCCCCCTGGGCCGAGATCTCCCCCTTCATGGCCGTCGCCAAATCCGGCCGGGTCGCCTGAAGCGCAGGTGCCAGCCCGAAGAGGATCCCAACCACGAGCGCCACAACCAGGGAGAAGAAAAGCACAGGAGTGCTGATAGCGATGTCGAACGAGTGCGGGATATCGACGGGAAGATGGATCTGGCTCGCGCCTTTGACCGCGACCCAGGCCAGCGCCAGGCCGGCCACGCCCGACAGGACGGCAAAGACCATGCTCTCTGTAAGGAGTTGAGTGACGACTCTGAGTCGGGTGGCGCCGATGCTGAGGCGAATCCCCATCTCCTTCTTTCTGTCCTGGGCACGAGCCAGAAAGAGGTTTGCCACGTTCACACAGGCGATGAGGAGCAGGAGACCCACCACCCCCATCATGACCCCAGACAGCCCCAGGGCCGCGCTCCTCATCTCAGGGTCCAGGGTCACCTCCGATTGGGGGACGATGAGCATCTCCGCTCCCTGATACTCCTCGGGGAATTCCTCCCGGAACCTGAGTGTGAGGGCGTCCAGAAACTCCTGGGCCCGTTCCGGCGTCACCCCGGGCTGGAGGCGGGCGATGGCCTGGAAGTGGTTATTCCCCCTCTGCTGCAGGTAGTCCGTCCCGGGCCGGAACTCCCGGGCCATCATGAGAGGCACCCAGATGTCCGTCTGGAGGATCGGGATCACCCCGCGGAACTCCGTGGGCACCACCCCGATGATCTCGTAGGGATGGCCGTTGACGGTGATGACCTCTCCGACGGCCCCCGGGTCCCCCCCGAACCCAGTCTCCCAGAGGCTCTGGCTGATGAGGCACACCGGGTGCGCCCCTGGCCCGCTCCCCTCCTCTTCCTGCATGAAGACCCGTCCGGCCTCCGCGTTCACCCCCATCACCTGGAAGTAGTTGGCCGAGACCACCTGCCCCAGGAAGATCTCCGGCTCATCACCGATGGTGGCGCTGGCAGCCTCGATGGACCAGACGGCCACCCCACTGAACACCTCCTCCGACCGGTCCCTGACATCGAAGAAGTGTGGGATGGAGTTGGAGCCGTAGGTGATCCCCGGCCAGCTCCGGAAGAGCTGCACCAGCTCGTCGGGTTCCCTGGCTCCCGGCAATGGTTTGAGGACAAGATCGTAGACAGCACTGAAGACCGCCGTGTTCAGCCCGATCCCCAGGGCGAGGGTGAGAACCGCCGCCGCCGTGAAGAGGGGGTTCTTGAACAGCATTCGGGTCGCGAGCTTGAGGTCTCGAAGGAAGGTCATCGGGTACCTGGCAGACCTTGGGGGTGGAGGCCGGACTGACGGAATGGGGCTTCCCAGTCACGGACGACGGCGAGCACGTCGGGGTTTCATCCCGGGGGATTTGAAACAACGGGGTCGGGCGCCGTAGAATCAAGCGGATCCTCTCGCGGACTTTCCGGATGCAGGGGCAGCGCCGGAGGCCGCGAGGAGGCCTCGGCTCCACTGGAGGCTCTCCGATCCGAGGAAGGGTTTCGGTCCAATCGAAAGGGGACAACCATGCGCCATGCGCTGCTTCTTACCACCCTGGCCTGTCTGGCCTTCTCCAATACGGCCTGTGAACCGGGGTTGGCCTGGGGAGATCCCCAGGCGGTAATCGTTGTCGCTGATCAGGAGTCCTGGCCCCAGCTCGAGGATTCGGTCTTCTCCGCCCTCTCCCCCACCGTGTGGACGGTGCGGGAAGACTACACCTTCCGCGTGGCCTACCGGGCCCCGGACGATACGAACAGCTGGTGGCGATTCAGGGAGCTGGTCCTCATCGGCTCGGAGGACGATGCCTGGCTGGCCGAGGCTCTCGCCACTCTTCCCAGCACGGTAGAGGTGTCGGCCCCGGGGCTCTACGAGACCGAGGACGTATGGGCCCGGGGCCAGAGCGTCACCATCATCCTCCTCGATCCCGGACAACCCGTCCAGGACCAGGTCTTCTCTCGTATCGGAGCGGTTCACGAGGTTCTTCTTGGCCGATTCTTGCGCGGTGCCGAGAACCGCATGTTCCTCAGCGGCAGGGACTCGGCCCTAATCGACACCCTTCAGGCCATCGCGGGCTTCAGCATCCTCCTTCCCGATGTGTACCAATGGGGGGTGGAAGATTCCGTCTATGTATTCAGGAATGACAATCCGGATCCCTCGGAGCTCATTCGTCAGTTCACCGTGACCTGGAGGACTCCCGCCCCCCAGGATCTTCCACTGGACTCCATCCTGGATTGGCGGAAGGCCATCTCCGAGGTGTACTGGCCGTACCCCCAGGTCGTGGACCGGGAGAACCTCCGGACCAACTCGCTACCGTCACGGAACCTCCTCGGGTCCGAGGTTCGCGGAGCCTGGATGAACCCTCCGGGGAGCATGTGGCCCGCAGCCGGTGCCTTCATCCTGCGGACGGCGCTGTGCCCGCACCAGAATCGGCTCTATTTCCTGGACGCCTGGTTGTATGCCCCCGGAAAGGACAAATGGGAGTACATGCTGCAGCTCGAGACGATCCTGGGCTCCTTCCGGTGCGGTACTCAAGGGATGTAGGCCACGGTCGGTCCGACCTGCCCCGTCAGGGCCCCGGGTCCTCCAGCGCCTCCAGAGCCCGGAAGTAGATCTCGTCGGGGATGTCGTCCTCCCGCTTCCACCGGGCACCGGCGG
>JASFRP010000598.1:0-3282 GCA_050114895.1 Gemmatimonadota bacterium | reverse complement strand
CCCTCCCCGAATCCGGGCCAGGGACTCCAGCACCATCAGGCTCGGAACCACCTGGATCTCTCCGGTCCGGGCCAGTCCCTCCGTGATCTCCTCCGCCACCATACGGCCGATGGGGTCGAGGTCGGGATCTCCGGTCTGGTTGTCGTACGGCAGGACAATCACACGGCGCGAAGCCTCGGAAACCGGCACAGGGCGGCCAAACCAGAGTCCTGCCCAGACGAGAAGGGCGAGGGCCGCTATCGCCGCGAGAGAAAGGGTCCCCACCCGGATCGTGGACGGCGGCCTGCGAGGCGCGGGCATCGGACCCCCTTGCGCCGCCATCGTGGCCTGGCCCAGCGCCGCTCCGAACTCCGACGCCGTCCGGTACCGGTCCGCGGGACTCTTCGCCATGGCCCGGGTCAGGGCCCCCGCCACCTGCGTGGGGACCGCCGTGCGCACCTGCGTGACCGGAGGAGGATCCACGGTGAGGTGTTGACGGACGATGCTCTCCACCTCGGGCCCGGTGAAGGGGGGGTGCCCCGTGAGCATCTCGTACAGGACGCAGCCCAGGGCGTACTGGTCGCTCCGGCCGTCGGGCTCCCGCCCCCCCGCAGCCTGCTCCGGGCTGGCATAGGTGGGTGTGCCCAGGGAGAGACCGGTCTTCGTGAGACGTTCTTCCTTTGCCTCGGCCAGCGCGTGGGCCACGCCGAAATCCGCCAGGACCGCATGTCCCGCCTCCAGCATGATGTTGTCCGGCTTCACGTCCCGATGGACGACCCCCTCGCCGTGGGCGTACGCCAGGGCGTCGGCAATCTCCCGGGCGATTTGGATCGCGTCCTCCACCGGGAGTTGTCCCTCCTTGTCGAGACGGGCCCGGAGGGATTCGCCCTTCACATAGGGCATGACGTAGAAGAGGAGCCCCTCGGCCTCTCCGGAGTCGTGGAGGGGGAGGATATGGGGGTGGGTGAGGCTGGCGACGGTCCTGATCTCCCGGAGGAACCGCTCGGCGCCCAGCGTCTGGACCAGGCCGGGGTGCAGGACCTTGATGGCGACCCGACGGTGGTGCCTCAGGTCCTCGGCCAGAAAGACCGTGGCCATCCCTCCGCTCCCGATCTCACCCTCGATGCGGTAGCGATCGGCCAATGCCGCCGACAGTCGCTCCTGCAATTCACGGTCTGAGGCCATTCGCATGGCTCCCTGGCGAGGAGACTGCCCGGGTCCAGCACCGTCAGCCACCCGGCAGGAACATGGTGTTTGGATCCTGGAGAAGGCAAGGATGGAAGCGCGCCATCCGGGCGGTCTCCCGCCGGGGAAGCCCCCTCATGATCTCAGCCTTGACCGCCGGTGTTACGAACACCGTAGATTGACAGCACCGTCCCTCGGGACCCCCCCCTTCCTGGAGACTCAGGGAAAAAGGAGGAAGCCGTGACCCAGCCCGGCGAGGTTCTCTCGATGTTTCTCGAAGCCGGCGTGGCATTCCTCGGCTTTGGCGCTCTCGTATCCCTGTTCGGGAAGTCCACGGATTCGAAGGAGGCCGCCCTGGCCGCGGCTCGGCTCCAGTGTATGCTGGAGCTGAACCTGGCAATTCCCGTGCTGTCGGTGGCGCCCTTCATCCTGGATTCCTGGATCGAAAGCGAAGCCGTTCTATGGAGGACCATGTGCCTCGGGAGCCTCTCCGTGGCGATCTGGGCCAGCATCGTCTTCTCGGCCCGCACGCGCCCGTTCCGGGCTGCCACGTCCATCCCGGTCCGCCGGAGCCTTCAGAGCTTCGGCGTGTTGACCTTCGCCCTCTCGGTGCTGGGCGTGTTCTCTGAATCCGCGTCCATGGCCATGGCTTGCTTCCTGACGGCGCTTTCTCTGGCCCTGATGATCTCCGGCGCCTTCTTCGCCCTGGTGACGTCCGTGGCCTTCAAGCTGGCCCGTCAGAGGGACCCCCAGATGGGCACCACGGGAACCGCCGGGATCCATGGCTGAAGCGGCGTGATCGTACCCTCAAAGCCTGGTCCGGGCTCTCTACCGCCGGATCCTGGCCAGGACGGAGAGGCCGTTGGCATTTCCGGGATCCAGCTCCACCGACTTCTCATAACTCGAGACGGCCCGAGCCGTATCCCCCGCAGCCAGGTATGCCTCCCCCAGACTATCGTAGGGGTTCGAAGCGTCCGGGTACTCGGCAACGTTCAGCTCGAAGATGGCGATGGCATCCTGGACCCTGTTCGCTCGGAGTAGCCAGTACCCCAGGCCATTGAGAAGGAACTCGTCGAACGCCTCCGGAGGGTGAGTCGCCTTCATCCGGTGGTATTCTGAGATGGCCGCCTCGACTCCCCGCTCGGCGACTGTGCTTTCCAGCGCCTCCCGGACCACTCGCTTGGGTGAGTCGTATGCCTCGTAATCCAGCCACTGCACCGCCGGGTGTTCTCCCCCCACCGTGGCGGCCAGCATCCGTCCCAGGATGGAATGACCGTTCTCGCTGTTCGTGAACCACACGACCCCGACCCGGTGCTCCGGGTAGGCGATGGCATAGGCTTTGTAGCCGGTGTTGTCCCCCCAGTGCCAGAAGGCCCTCCCCTGGTCGGTGTCCTCGAGTCCGATGCCCAGCCCCCAGGCCAGGCCGGAGTCGACCTGGATCTGCGGGGTCAGCATCGCCGCAGCGGTGCTATCGCTCAACCCGGTGCCGTTCATCACCGCCGTCAGGAAGCGGGCGTAGTCCGGGGCCGTGGTATGAAGGGAAGCCGCGGCGTTTCCCCTGCCGGGCCCAGGCCTCTGCTTTTCCAGGACCTCTCCATCCGACGAATGGGGAAAGGCTACGACGCCCTCGAACCGATCCTGCCAGAGGTAGCTGCTGCTGACCATGCCCAACGGCTCGAACACGAGTCGCCGGGCCAACTGGTCCAGCGTCTCCCCCGTCAGGGCCATGACGGCGCGCTGCAGATAGACGAACCCCTCGCCGGAGTAGCTGAACTCGGTACCCGGCTCACGGTCGATGGTGAGCTGCCCGCCCCTGGGTCGCCAGTTGGGGAGGCCGGGGCTGTGCGTCAGGACCATCCGGGGCGTGATGAGCCGTCCCCGTTCGTCGTGGGCGAGATCATCGTAGGTGTAATAGTCGGATATGGGGGCATCCAGATCGATGAGCCCCTGGTCCACCAGCTTCAACACAGCAAGAGCGAACACCGGCTTGCTCAGAGAGGCCGCCTCGAAGACCGTCTCCTCCGTGACCGGCTCCCGGGTGTCCGCCCTCCGGAGGCCGAACCCTCCACTCCAGATCAGGCCCGTATCCGAGGTGACGGCGACGGCCATCCCCGTCAC
>JASFRP010000597.1:0-3284 GCA_050114895.1 Gemmatimonadota bacterium | reverse complement strand
TCCGGATCCCGAAGCCACCGCAGGGTGATGAGGGTTCCGTCCCTCATCCTCCTGGGATTCGCCTGCTCGCGAAAAGCCAGGAGGAGGGAATTCTGCTCCGACCATCCCACGGCGGCAGCCTGAAGAACCTCCCCGAAGGTCTGCCCCGGGCTGAGCCTCACCTCCTGGAGAAGCTCCGCCGGGGGTGCGATTACGGGAGCGATGAGGCCCAGCTCCGGTGGGCCTGAGGCCACACGGATCACCACTACCACGGCCAGGCCGAGGGTCCCTGCAAGGCCCGTAAGGGCCCAGGGGGATCTCAGAGGTATCCGGTCCATTCAACTCCTCGAGGCCATCGCTAGTCCATCTGCCGCCGTATGAAGGTCGGGATGTCCAGCTCCCGGATCTGCTCCGTAGTGACGATCCGGTCGGGGTACCGCTTGAAAGGAAGCTCCACCGGCGCGCTGCCTCCTCCTCCCACCGCCACTCGCCGGACCGACTGTACCTGCTCGCTCGGCGCTTGCGTGCGGGCGTTCGGCTGGGGCGTCCTGGCGAATTCCGGCCGGAGCACCTTCTCCTCCTCTTCCTGGGAGCGGTCGAAGCCTGTGGCGATGACCGTCACTCGGACCTTCCCCTCCAGGGTCGGGTCGTGAACGGCACCGAAGATGATCTCCGCGTCGTCTCCCGCCTCCTCCTGAATAATGCTAGAGATCTGGGATACCTCGTCAATGGCCAGATCCATCCCGCCCGTGATGTTGATGAGCACGCCCCTGGCGCCGGAGATGGAGACCTCGTCCAGGAGGGGCGAGGAAATGGCTTCCTGGGCCGCCTCCACTGCCCGGTTGTCGCCCTCCCCGAAACCCGACCCCATGAGGGCCGGTCCGCGGCAGGCCATGATAGTCCTGACGTCGGCGAAGTCGACGTTGACTTCCCCGCTCACTCTGATGAGGTCACTGATCCCCTGGGTTGCATGCAGGAGGACCTCGTCGGCCTTCTTCAGCGCCTCCCGGAAAGAGGTCCCCTTCCCCACCACGCTCAAGAGGCGATCGTTGGGCACGACGATCATGGTATCCACCGTGCGGCGAAGCTCGGCCAGGCCCTGGTCGGCCTGCCGCATCCGCTTCTTCCCTTCGAAGGAGAAGGGCCGGGTGACGACCCCGATGGTCAGGGCCCCCAGCTCCCGGGCGATCTCTCCGATGATGGGACCCGCACCGGTCCCGGTTCCCCCCCCCATTCCGGCGGTGATGAAGACCAGATCCGCCCCTTCCAGCGCCTTTCGGACTTCGTCCTGGCTCTCGTGAAGGGCCTGCCGGCCGATCTCGGGTCGGGCTCCGGCCCCGAGCCCCCGGGTGAGCTTCTTGCCCAACTGGATCGTGACCTGCGCCCTCGAGCCCTTCAGCACCTGGGCATCGGTGTTGGCGGAGATGAACTCCACACCCTCCAGGTCCTCATCGATCATGCGGTTCACCGCGTTCCCACCGGCCCCCCCTACGCCGATGACTTTCATGCGGGCATTGCGGACAGGGGTTTCCTCGAATTCGAAGATCATCATGTGTACCTCCGGGACTTGGTGTGAGCAGACACCATTAGGTGAAATGCAAGGGAACAGCCTTCGCTGGTGCCCCGGAACTCCTCCTCCGGGAACATCAGAAGAACTCCTTGAGCCATGCGAGGATCTTCGCCACCACACCCGAGGTGAGGGTGGAGGCGCCTTCCCCGGTTTCCATGAATCGATCGGCACCGTAGAGGGCCAACCCTGCCACCGTGGCGAACCGCGGGAAGGCCACCGAATCCGCCAGGCCCGTAAGCCCCTCCCCGGGGACCCCGGCTCGGACGGGTGCAGCGAAGACCTGTTGAGCCAGGTCCACGATCCCGGGAATGGTCGTGGTCCCACCCGTGAGGACGATGCCGGCACCCAGCTTGTCCATGAGCTCGGTCCGCTCCAGCTCCTCCTGAACCAGTCCGAACATCTCGTCCAGTCGCTGCTCGACGATATGTGCAATCAGCTCCCTCGCCACGTGCCGACGCTGACCGGGGCTGGGGCCCGGGAGCTCCACTGTCTCCTGCGGATCCACCATCTGGGCGAAGGCGGCGCCGTACTGCTCCTTCGCCCGCTGGGCTTCGGCGAAGGGAATGGAGAGCCCCTTCACCAGGTCGTTGGTAACGGTGAGGCCACCAAAAGGGAGGACTCCCACGTGTCGGATTTTCCCCTCGTAGTAGACGGCGACATCGGTGGTTCCTCCCCCAAGCTCCACCATGGCCACCCCGACTTCCTTCTCGTCCTCGGTCAAAACCGCACGGGCCGACGCCAGGGGTTCCAGGACCAACTCCTGGACGCGGAAACCGGCCCTGGACACGGCCTTGCGGATGTTCGTAGTGGAGGCCGACGCGGACGTCACCAGGTAGACCTCAGCTTCCAGGCGGGTCCCGGCCATTCCCACCGGGTCTTTGATCCCCCCCTGATGATCCACCATGTACTCCTGAGGGATGGCGTGGAGAAGCTCCCGGTCCGGGGGGAGAGCGATGGCCCTGGCGACCTCGTGCACACGGCCCACGTCCTGGGGCGCCACCTCTTCCCCACCCACGGCCACCACGCCCGTCGAGGAGAACGCCTGGATATGGTCTCCGGCAATCCCGGCGTAGACTCTGTCCACGGTGACGCCGGCCATGAGCTCGGCTTCCTTCAAGGCCTTCCTCACCGAGTCCGTGGTCTCTTCGATGTGCGTCACCACTTCCCGTCGCATCCCCGAGGTTCGGGCCTGACCGACCCCCAGGACCTTCAATCCGGGCCGCCTGCTGGACTCAGCCGACAGCTCCCCGATGACCGCACAGGTTTTCGTGGTTCCGATGTCCAGAGCGGCGATGAGGTTTGCACGCATGGTCAACTCCCTCGGGTCCGGTCCAGCCGGACCACCACCTGGTCGGCATAACGGAGGTCCAGGCCGGCAACGACGGTGCCTCCGAATCGACCCATCGCGTCCCCCAGCACCCGGAGCCCTTCCTGAACCCGGCCACTGGAGAGATTGGGGCGGAAGCAAAGGGTGACGGGAAGGTCCCAATTCTCTCCCTGATCATCCCGGCGCCACACCTCGGCCCTGAGATCCCCCCTGGGATCCAGAGTGACTTCCGAGAGCCCAGCCACGAGCTCCGGGTCCCACTGCGCCAGGCGGGTGATCTCCCCCGCCACCAGTCTCCTTTGCGCGGCCGTCAGGGCCATTCCTCCTCCGCCTCCCCACAGGTTGATGATGGGAAGGTCCAGGTGGTGCTCCGCCGGATCGATGGGAAGGATCGTCCCCAGGGCATCC
>JASFRP010000596.1:0-3297 GCA_050114895.1 Gemmatimonadota bacterium | reverse complement strand
CCCCCTCCCCACCCTCATATTCTTCCGTGGGCCGGATGTTTACCTTCCGGAGCCAGTGCACGTCCCAACGGGGGTCACCAAAGAACGCCACGTTGTTCTCTTCCCTGCACGCGTCCATGCAGGCCGTGCATCCGGACCGGCATTTCGTGAGGTCGATGACCATCCCCATCCGCTTACCGGCGAGTGTGCTGGCGCCGTGAGGTACCTCCGGAGTGCACGAAGAGACCACCGGGAGACTGAGGGCGCCGGAAGCCCCGGCCAGGATCGTACCGCCTCGTTTTATGAAGTCCCGTCTATCCATGACCCACCTCACATTCCGGCGGAGATGCGCTCGGCATCCGTTTCCGGGTAGAAATGGCAACCGAAGCAGTCCAGGTTCACGCTGGCGGCCTGATGACACCGGTCGCAGAACTGGTCCCGATTCCGGTGGCAGTCCCCACACCCCGCCAGCGTCACCCCACCCTTCACCCCGCTCCGGACCACGTCCTCACGGATCTCCTTCAGGAAGTCCATGTGGTAGAACCGCATGTATTCGGTCTCCCGGACGCAGGCATCCCATCTGGGATCGGCCTTCTCCAGGAAGACCTCCGGAACGTCCCTGCCACCCCGGACGACGAAGCCGACGATGCTCGCAGCCAGGGGCAGGAGGATGAGGATCACCAGGACGGTGGCTGCCACACCCCGGTTTTCTCGATTCAATGCGGTGCTGAGCTTCATCGGTTTGCTCCTCCCTTCTTGGCCGGTTCCCCGACGATGCGGCCGTACCGCTCCGCGAAGACCATGGCCGTCGTGCGATAGAGGAGGTGAGCCAGCTTAGAGTAGGGCAAATAGATCAGGAGGCCGAAAACCAGCACCAGGTGGCCGAAGTACGCCACCTGACGGTGCGGTGTCATCCGGAGATAGTGAAGGAATTCGGTGACGAACCCGCTGGCCACCACCAGAAAGAAGGTCCAGACCAGAAACCAATCGAAGTAGGAGCTGGTCCCGGCCAGATGGCCGAAGTAGAGTCGGTCCCAGATCATCATCAGGAGGCCGGCGAGAATGGCCAACCCTCCCAGGTTGGCCAGGATCTTCCACGGGCTGAACAGGCTGAACGGGTAGATGAAGTCCCCCCGAATGAGGGGATTCACGGGACCCGTGATGATCCAGAGAGTGACCAGGGTCAGGGCCACGAAACCGAAGAAGACGCCGAAGTGGGAGATGGAGCGCCGGTGATCGGTCTCGCAGAAGGTGAAGTTGTAGTGGGTGAGGATCTTCGCCAGGACGGTAGCGACACTGGCGCCCACGCCCTTGACCGGCTTCGGGTTCTCACCCCAGGTCTCCGAGCGTTTCAAGGCCCGAGCGAAACGCCAGATCCCCACCACCGCCGCCAGGAGAGCGAAAGCCCCGAAGAGGCCGAAGAAGCTGTCCAGGAGCCAATGAGGAAGGAGGGGGGTGAAGGAGAAGACGATCTCGTCCTCCGTGGGGACGTGGAACCCCAGGGCGCCGCCGATCCGGTCCCGGAAGGAAATGGCCAGCCAAAGGAGGACGGCCGGGATGGCCAGGAGGAGCGGTATGTACCTCGGGTTCCCCACCCACCTGGCCAGGAATCGGGGCAAGGCGTAGTGGATGATCGCCTGTTGCCGCACCGCCCCCAGGACATCTCCAGGTCTGGCACCCCGGGGGCAGTTGGTGGAGCAGTCGTTGCAGTGATGGCAGAGCCAGACGTCGGGGTCGGCCATCAGCCGGTCCTTCATGCCCCACACGGCCCACGCCATCTCTTTTCTGGGAAAGGGGTGATCATCCGGCGCCAGGGGGCAGGTGGCGGAGCAGGTCCCGCACTGGAAGCACATCTTGAGGGAATCTCCGCCGGTGCGGCCCATGACCCGGATGAACTCCAGATCCGGCTCGATGAGTACGGGCTTCCTCCCGTCGGTCCGGGTGCGTACGTCCTGGGGGCTCTCCTGCTCCGGAACCCCGGGTTCGGCCGTTGCAGTGACCTCGGCAGTCTCCATAGGCGTAGCTCCTCCAGCTACTACCGTGAGTTAATGGCCAATCTCAATCACCACCCCATCACATTCCCTTGAACGGGTTGTAGCCGATCTCGTCGATGAGCTCCGTGAACTTCTCGAAGATCCCCGGTAGCTTCTCGTACTCGTCGATCTGGAGCTGATGGAGCTCCACCCTCTCCGTGTCCATCGCCATCTGTTCGAGCTTCTCTCGGACATTCTTCTCCCGGACGGAGGCCAGCTCACTACCCTTGACGAAGTGGCACTGGTAGTCGTCTCCGTATTTGCAGCCCAGGAGAATCACACCGTCGAATCCCGCAGACATGGCCTGCGTGATCCAGACGAAGTTGGTGGATCCCAGACACCGGACGGGAATGACCCGGACCCAGGGGTTTCCCTTCAGCCCGTTCTGCCCCAGGAGGTCCAGAGCAGGGAACGCGTCGTTCTCGCACGCCAGCACCAGAATCCTGGGCTTCTCGTCCCACTCTTCCGGGACGTTCACCGCCTTGATCATGTTGCCGACGATCTCCACCGAGTAGTCGTTGAAGGAGATGATCCGCTCCGGACAGGCCCCCATGCAGATGCCGCATCGGCGACAGCGGGTGGCCTTGAGGAGAGGCGTTCCCACCGTATCCTCGTTCAGGACCCCGAAGGGACACTCCTCGGTGCACCGCTTGCACTTGGTGCAGCGCGACATCATGAAGTCGGGATAGGATTTGTCCCCCGCCCGCGGGTGGACGGCCTCTCCGCGGGAGGTCATCTCCACGCACTGGATGGCCTTGAGTGCCGCGCCGGTGGCATCCTCCCGGCTGCCTTTTCCATCGGTGGGTTGGCGGGCAGCCCCCGTGGGGTAGATCCCCGTCCGGCGGCTCTCGTAGGGGAAGCAGATGAAGTGGGAGTCCGGAAAACCGTATTCCAGGACCGGGAGATCCGGACCCTGGCGGTACTGCAGGTTCAGGATCTCGGTGCCTTCGTGGTGGCCCAGGAGCTCGATGGTCTCGGCCGCGGCCTGCTTCTTCGCCTCGGAGTCCCCGTGCTCCGCGTTGTGCTTCGCGTCCTCCAGAGCCCGGATGGCTTCCCCGTCGGCGGCGTTTGGAACCATCCCCGCCGCCAGGACCACCAGGTCCACGTTCACCTGGACGTCTTCGCCCAACATCGTGTCCTTGGCCGTGACAGTGAGGCTGGCACCGTTCTGGCTGACCTCGGTCACCTCGCCTCGCGTGAGGAAGACTCCTTCCTCCTCTTGAGCCCTCCGGTAGAAGTCCTCATACAGCCCCGGCGTCCGCATGAAGTCGTAGAAGACGTAGGC
>JASFRP010000595.1:0-3298 GCA_050114895.1 Gemmatimonadota bacterium | reverse complement strand
CCAGGGGCTCCAACCGCGGGTCCTCCCCAAGACGGAAGAAGATCCGGAGGGGGAGGCGAAGGAGCTCCGGGAGCCGCTCGTCAAGCTCCTCCGACGCGAAAGCGACATCGGCCCCGAATCGCTCCCGGGCCCCTTCGGGTCCCAGACGAGGTCCGGACCAGAGCTCGGTCTTGAGATCCCGTTGGGGAACGAAGAGGAGGAACCGGTCCTGCGCTTCCACTCCCGACAGAACCGCCACGACGCCGGGCTGCGTGCAGCCGGTCAGGTAGAAGAGCTCCGAATCGGGCCGATAGCGGTATTCCGTGTCCCTGGATCGATAGAGGGGAGGCGAGGACGACAGAATCAGAAGGCCGTCGTCGAGGCTTTCCAGCGCCCGTGCTCGCCTCCTGGCGAACAGATCCGCCGAGAACCCCAGGATTCTCTCCGGCATATCTCTATCCCTTCAGCACGCCCATGGGCTTCAACCGTGCCACCTTCCTTCCGATTCCCGCTCGATCCACCACGTCCACGACGTCCGCCACGTCCTTGTACGCCTCGGGGATCTCCTCCGCCACCGTAGCGAAGGAGGAGGCCCTGACTTCAATCCCGAGCTCGTCAAACTCCTTCCTCAGATTCCTGTCCTTCGCGGACTTCTTGGCCTGCCGGCGGCTCATCCTTCGTCCCGCTCCGTGGCAGGTGGAGCCGAAGGTCTCCGCGTACGCCCCTTCCGTTCCCAGGAGGACGAAGGAGTACCGGCCCATGTCCCCCGGGATGAAGACGGGCTGCCCCAGGTCCCTGTACGCGTCCCCCAGATCGGAGTGACCGGGTGGAAACGCCCTTGTCGCTCCCTTTCGGTGGACACAGAGGGTCCGCTCCCTCCCCCCCACCGAGTGTCTTTCGAACTTCGCGATGTTGTGGGCCACATCGTAGATGAGGCCCAGTCCCATGGCGGTCGGGCTCCGGCCGAACACTCTGGAGAACGCCTCCCGCACCCGGTGCCCCATCATCTGCCGATTTGCGAAGGCGAAGTTCGCAGCCGCTCGCATCGCTCCGAGGTACCGTTTCGCCTCTGGAGAGTCCAGAGGGGCACAGACGAGCTGACGGTCGGGGAGGTCGATCCCGTACTTCCGGGAAGCCCTGAGCATCACGTCGAGGTAATCGTCGCAGACCTGATAACCCAGCCCCCGGGAACCGGAGTGGATGAAGATGGTGACCGTGCCTCGCTCCAGACCCAAGCGCTCAGCCGCCCTCCCGTCGTAGACCTCATCGACTTCACCGATCTCGATGAAATGGTTCCCGCTACCCACGGTTCCCACCTGGTCCCGCCCACGCTGGATCGCCCGTTCGCTCACTTCCCCGGGATCGGCCCCAGGGATGGTGCCCCGGTCCTCCATGTGGTCCAGGTCGCCGGGGGTTCCGAACCCTTCCTCCACGGCCCATGCCGCCCCCCGAGTCAGGATGGAGCGAATGTCCTGGGGCTTCAGAACGAACTTCCTGTACCCCTTCCCGACCCCGGCGGGAATGGTGCTGTAGAGCTCATCCATCACGCGGGAAAGGTGGGGGCGAAGGTCCGACGCCAGAAGTGTCGAGCGAAGGAGACGAACGCCACAGTTGATGTCGTATCCCACGCCACCCGGAGACACCACTCCACCCTCCTCCGGATCAAAGGCGGCGACCCCGCCGATGGCGAACCCATAGCCCCAGTGGATGTCCGGCATCCCGATGGAGCGCCCCACGATCCCCGGGAGCTGGGCCACGTTGGCCACCTGTTGCACGGCCTCGTCTCCCCTGATGTCCCTCATGAGGGTCCGGTCGGCAAAGATCAGGCCGTCCACCCGCATCTTCCCCTGCCTGGGAATCAGCCATCGGTAGGGGTCCAGCCTCACCAATTCCATCCGTGTCTCCTCCCGAGAGGATCGGGGTCCGGGCCGAGCCGGACCCGCTTCCCGCTGGAGGAAGCCCCATCCCCGTCGCGGGACATCCCACTCCGAGTTGCCTTCTCCCTTCGAGCCTTCCCGCTCCGGCCTCGAACACCGACGCGTCAGACGTCGAAGATCACCCGACCCCACCAGGTCTTCCCCTCCCGCACCACCCGTAACCCATGGAGGGTCACTCCCTTGATCTCCCGAACCCTGGGGCCTGGGTCGACGACACCACCCACCCTGGCGCTCAGGCCGAATGCCAGACCGTCGGAGGAGGAGCAGAGAGGCACGGGAGCGAAGGAAACGGCCACCGACCGGGTGACGAAGCCTTCCGTCTCCTCCCAATAGAGGAGCGTTCTAAGCCAGGAACGGAAGAGACCTGCCAGATCGGCTTCCACCAGCTCGAGAGGTCGGGCCTGTGCCGTCGCCGGAGAGCCCGAGGTCGGTTCCCTCTCCAGGACCAGCCACATGGCGGCCAGCGCGCCGCGGCGAAACAGCTCCGGAAGGTCGGGTGCCTCCAGCTCCAGCCCGAGGTCGGCGGTGTGCTCCAGCCCTCGTACCCCGGGTAGGGGAACTTCGACGGAGTCGGTCACGGCCTCGTCATTCCGGGGTGGGGCCTCCTCCTCTGTCCTTCCGCATGGCCCCGGTCCTCCTTTCCCGCTGTCCTTGACCGCCATCTCACGGGTTCAGGAAATGCTGAAACCAGCTTCGTATCCTCTCCAAGCGATCCACCAGGAGCCACGGCTCCCCGGTGCGGGAGAGGCCATGGGAAGACCGGGGATAACGCACCATCTCCACCGGCACTCCCCGTTTCTTGAGAGCCATGAACCACTGCTCGGCGTCTCCTATGGGCGTGCGGTAGTCGTTCTCGGACTGGATGATGAGCGTCGGGGCGGTGACGTTCTCCACGTAGGAGATGGGAGAGAGCCGACGGTAGAGGTCCCGTTGCTCCCAGGGCGGGCCGAAGAACTCGTACTCCGTCAGGCTCTGGACATCCGTCGATCCGTACCAGCTCTCCCAGTTGGAGATGGAGCGGGAGGTGACCGCGGCCTGGAACCGGTCTGTCGTGGCAGTCAGCCAGTTGGTCATGAATCCACCGTAGCTCCCACCGGAGACCCCCAGACGCCCAGCGTCGGCGTCGGGGTAGGTCTCCAGGGCGGCGTCCACCCCGGCAAGATAATCCTCCTTGTCCACGATCCCCCACTCCCCCCGTGTCGCATACTGGAACGCGTGTCCGTAGCCGGAGGAGCCACGGGGATTCGTGTAGAGGACGAAGAACCCCGCGGCGGAGAGGACGTGGAAAGTGGGGAAGAAGGTGTTGCCGTACGCGCGGTGAGGGCCCCCATGGATCTTCAGGATGAGGGGATGAGAGGTGCCCTCCTGATAACCCACCGGAC
>JASFRP010000594.1:0-3299 GCA_050114895.1 Gemmatimonadota bacterium | reverse complement strand
CCCCATAGACGTTGAAAGGGATCCCCATATCCACGGAGACGTGGTAGAACTGCCCCACCGGGAGGTTGTCGATCATCCCCCAGTGACTTCCCCGGTCACGGCTCACGTAGACCCCTCCATCGGTACCTGCGTACATGAGCCGAGGATCAGCCGAGCTGATCCAGAGGGCCTGGAAGTCGGAATGGACTCCCTCGCCAATCTCCCGGAAGCTCTCTCCTCCATCCTCCGAGAGGGTCAATCGCGAGCCGAGGTTGTAGATCCGGAGCTCGTTCAGGGGGTCTACGACGATGTCGGAATAGTAGAAGGGCCGGTCCGCCACCTCCGGACCCGCCGCCACCACCTCCCAGTGGATCCCTCCGTCGTCGGATCGGAGCAAGGCGCTCTCAGACGCCTCCACCAGGGCATATACCACGTCCGGATCGTTCTGAGAGATGGTCAGGCCGATGCGGCCCAGCTCCCCCTTGGGAAGCCCGTTCTCGTCGGAGAGCCGGGTCCAGCTCTCTCCTCCGTCGTACGTCATGTAGAGGCCGCTTCCAGCCCCTCCCGATTCGAAGAACCAGGGCCAACGCCGGAATTCCCACATGGCGGCCAACAGCTTGTCGGGGTTCGAGGGGTCCATGACCAGGTCCGCCACCCCGGTTCTCTCGTTCACGAAGAGGACCCGCTCCCACGTGGCACCTCCGTCAGTGGTCCGGAACACCCCCCGCTCCTCCCCGTCACTCCAGGCCGGGCCCAGGACTCCCGCGAAGGCGACATCCGGATCCGAAGGGTGTGGAAGGATCCGGTGGATCCTCTCCGATGCCTCGAGCCCCAGGAGCTTCCAGGTCATCCCTCCATCCAGACTCCGGTAGATCCCGGCCCCCACGCCGGCCGAGTTCCTGGGGTTCCCTTCTCCGGTCCCGACCCAGATGATCTGTGGATTCGGCTGGAACACAGCCACGGCGCCGATCCCCAGCAGGCGTTCCCGGTCGAAGGCGGGGATCCAGGTCTGGCCCCCGTTCACCGACTTCCACACCCCTCCCGTGGCGGCCCCGACGAGGACGATGTTCGGGTCTGCCTGGACGGCGTCGATGGCGGCAATCCGTCCACCCATGCCCGCGGGGCCGATGCTTCGGGCACTCAGGGCGGAGAAATACTCAGGGGAGGGCACCTGGCCCTGAACCGGGAATGCCCCGCCGGCCGCCACCAGGATCGGCAAGAGAACAAGGGAGGGCGTGAGGGATGTCCTCCACCAGGAGGAGTACCGGACCGGCCGTTTCCGGGCCCATTCTATCATGACGCGTCCATGGATGTCGGGTTCGGGGATGGTCTCTGGTGCGGATGACCCGTCTGCCGAATCGGTTTTTAGTCTATGCCACCAGGATTGGCCCGTCCACATCTCTCGGGCTCCACACAGACCGCCGTGTTGCAGGGGGCCCCCACCCAGGGCAATTTGTTCGGTATGACGCATCCCGACGCAAACGACCGGAGTAGCGTGCCCCACTGGGCGCTTACCCTCTCCTTCGTCTCCCTCATGGTCCCGGTGATCGCGGACCTGGTCCTGCCACGAGAGAGCCTGGGCGGATTTCAGCCCCTGATCTGGCTCTTCGCCTTCATCCCTGCCCTGCTCCTGGCCTACTACCGAGGCTGGAGGGGGGTGGCGGCGGCGGTCGCCGCGGGGATGGTGACCCTCGCCTTTTACCAGACCCTGGCCACCAGGGCCGGCCTCTCCGTTCCCAGCTACCTCCCCGGCATGCTCGTGGGCTTCCTCGGCCTCGCTCTGGGAATCGGTTGGTTGGTGGAACGGCTACGTCTGGACAAGGCGCAGGTAGAGGCCCTGGCTCTCACGGACCTCCTCACCCACCTGCCCAACCGCCGTCACGCTCTGATCTTTCTCGAGAACGAATTCGCGGCTGGGGCTCGTGGTAGACCTCTCTGCGTGGTCCTCTTCGATCTGGACAGCTTCAAGATCTACAACGACCGATATGGCCACCAGGCCGGTGACGACGCACTGACCGCATTCGCCAACATCCTCTCCCAGACCACCCGGAAGATGAACCTCTCGGCTCGCTTCGGTGGCGAGGAGTTCCTCTCGGTCATGGCCGGCACGGAGGTGGATGGTGCCCTGGTATTCGCCGAGCGCGTGCGAGCCAGACTCAAAGCCACCAGGCTGGCTCGCGGATCCCTTACCGTCAGCGCGGGAGTCGCTTGTTTCGACAAGAGCATGCGATCTCCCGACGAGCTATTGGCCGCAGCTGACCACGCCCTTTACCAGGCAAAGCGGGAAGGGCGGAACCGGGTTCGCCTCTTCGGGCGGAATCTCGTCGAGGAGGCTGTGGCGGAGGCTACGAGAAGGGTCGGAGGGGAGGCCGCCGAACCCGCTGATGGATACCTCAGGTCGCCGGCAGATCTGGGCAAATCCCGTCCCCCCGTCACTCTCCTGCCTCACCAGGTCACCGGCTTCGGACTCGATCGAGCGGTCTTGTTGGTGGAAGACGACGATGCGGTTGGGGATCTTCTCGCCTCCTACCTGAATCGGGAAGGGTTCGAGGTATCCGCAGCCGGAGACGTCCGCTCCGCCGTCCGTCATCTGGGAACCGAATTCGATGTCGTGATCACCGACCTCCGGGTGCCGGGTCCGTGGGGTACCCAGCTGGTGACCGCCGTGAAGGCACGCTGGCCCGCCACTCAGGTCATTTCCGTCACCGGCATCCAGGATGCGGAGATCCGAAGGGAAGCGGAGAAGGCTGGCGCGGACTCCTTCCTCCAACGGCCGTTCGGGATGGCGGAGCTGGGAGTCCAGCTTCAGGAGGCCCTGGTCCGACGGAGGGAGGCCCTCGCACGGAAGAGCGCCGGTCGGATAGTATCTGCGGAGGCGAAGGTCAGATCCAACGCCGCTCAGCAACATCTGATGGAGGGACTGCGCTCTCTGGTAGCCGCCGTCGAGGTCCGGGACCCGTGCCTGCAGGGATGCCATCACCGGGTGACGATGTACGCACAGGTCATCCTTCAGGCCCTGGATCCGGAGGGGCTCAAGCTCTCCCCCCTCTCCCTTTCCCTGGGGACGGAGCACCTGGATATCGGGAAGGTGGCCGTGGCCGGGAATCCCCTTCTCGACCCGAACCCCGGGACCCAAGGGGAGCCGGATACCATGGCGGAACATACTACGGCGGGGAGGCGGATCCTCCAGGGGATCATCGACGACGAGGTGGCCCTGGACGCGGTGACGTGGCACCATGAGCGTTGGGATGGTGAAGGCTACCCCAACGGGCTGTCTGGAGAGTCCATTCCTCTGGCCGCCCGCATCGCGGCGGTGGCGG
>JASFRP010000593.1:0-3307 GCA_050114895.1 Gemmatimonadota bacterium | reverse complement strand
CGTCGAAGTCGCTCAGGAGCGTCTGAGGGAAGCCGTTACACTCCTCGACCGGGCGGCCACGAAGAACCTCCTGCCCGCGAACCGGGCGGCCCGGGTCAAGAGCCAACTCACCCGCCACGTGAATCAACTCTCGGCCGCTTCCTGACGCGTCGGTCATGGACGTGGAAAGGGGCCCGGGCGCGCTTGGCGCCCGGGCCCCTCACGTTTCCCGTCTACTCCGCCTCCCACACCACCTGTCCATCCACGATCGTGCACCGTGGCTTCCCCTTCAGGGTCCAGTCCGCGAAGGGGGTATTCCGGCTCTTGGACAGGAAGGCGGTCGGGTCCACCTTCCACTCCGCGTCAGGATCGAAGACCGTGACATCCGCCGGGCTCCCAATGGCCAACGTCCCACCCGGTAGCTTGAAGAGGCGAGCCGGTGTCACGCTCATACGCGTGACCATGGTGGAGAGGTCCATCAGCCCCCCTTCCACCAGGTGGCCGTAGACAAGACCCAACGCCGTTTCCAACCCCACGATCCCATTGGGGGCGTCGTCGAAGGCCGCCTCCTTCTCGTCGTAGTGATGGGGCGCATGGTCGGTGGCAATGACGTCCAGGGTGCCGTCCTTCACGCCCTCTCGAACGGCGTCCCGATCTTCCGGGGACCGGAGGGGGGGGTTCATCTTCGCCTCGGTCCTGTACCCGTCCACCGCCGTGTCGGTAAGGAGGAGATGGTGGGGAGTCGCCTCCCCCGTCACCCGAACTCCCCTCGCCTTCCCCTGACGGATCGCCTCCACTCCAAGACGCGTCGATACGTGCTGGATATGAAGCCGCCCCCCGGTCAGCTCAGCCAGAAGGATATCGCGGAGAATATGGATGTCCTCCGATGCGTTCGGCTTGCCCTTCAGCCCCAACCGGGACGAGGTGAGCCCCTCGTTCATGGTGCCGTCCCGGGAGAGGGTAAGATCTTCCGGGTGGTCGACGACGGGGATATCGAAGGCCTGCGCGTATTCCATAGCCAGGCGCATGAGACCGGAGTCCATCACCGGACGACCATCATCGGTCACTGCCACCGCCCCGGCCTCCACCAGGCCCCCGAACTCCGTCAAGACTTCGCCTTTCAAGCCCAGGGAGATCGCCCCCATGGGGTACACCCGGGCCGCTCCCGCCTTCTTCCCCGCAGCCACGACGAAGCCCACCGCCGCGGGATCGTCAATGGGAGGGACGGTGTTGGGCATGGAGCAGACGGCGGTAAACCCCCCCGCAGCGGCGGCCATTGCACCGCTGTGGATGGTTTCTTTGTGCTCCTGGCCCGGCTCCCGGAGGTGAACATGGACATCGATGAGGCCCGGCGTCACCACGAGGCCATCCGCCTCCATCACCACGGTGTCCGGGGGAGTGTCTACACTCTCGGCCAACGCGGCTACCTTCCCCCCCACCAGGAGCAAGTCCAGAATCCCGTCCAACCCCTGAGAAGGATCGACCACCCGGCCACCCTTGAGGAGCAGCGGTCTATGGCTCATGCCTCGGCCTCCTCCTTCGCGGTCTTTGCGTTATCCGGGGTCCCCCCCGCGAGGAGGTAGAGGACCGCCATCCGCACCGCCACGCCGTTGGTAACCTGCTTGAGGATCACCTGTTGAGGCCCGTCCGCGACGTCGCTGTCGATCTCCACTCCCCGGTTCATGGGACCCGGGTGAAGGACGAGGATGTCCTTCGGCGCTTTCTGTAGCCGTGTCCTGCTGATCCCGTACACCCGGTTGTATTCCTGGAGGCTGGGGATATATCCCCCCTTCATTCTCTCCAGCTGGAGCCGGAGGACGTTGATGACGTCTGCCCACTCCAGCGCCTCCTCGACCCGATGGAAGACCTCCACCCCCAGCTCCTCGATATGCATCGGGAGGAGTGTCTTCGGTCCGCACACGCCGACTTCGGCTCCGAGCTTCAAGAGCCCGAAGATGTTGGAACGGGCGACTCGGGAATGCAGGACGTCACCCACGATGCATACCTTGAGCCCTTCGAGGCGTCCCAGATGGTCCCGGATGGTAAGCATGTCCAGGAGACCCTGTGTGGGGTGCTCGTGCCGCCCGTCCCCAGCATTGATGACGTTGGACGGGATTCTCCTGCCCAGAAATTCCGCGGCTCCGGACGACCAGTGTCGCATGACCACCATGTCGATGCGCATGGCCTCCAGGTTCCGGGCAGTATCCACGAGGGTCTCACCCTTCTGGACCGAGGAGCCGGACGCCGAGATGTTGACGGTGTCCGCCGAGAGCCGTTTCTCGGCGAACTCGAAGGAGATTCGCGTCCGGGTCGAGGCCTCGAAGAACAGATTCACGATGGTCTTGCCCCTCAGTACCGGGACCTTCTTGACCTTTCGTTCCGAAACATCCTTGAAGAGCTCCGCAGTGCTCAAGACCGTCAGGATTTGTTCCCGGGTGAGGGGTTCCAGGCCCACCAGGTCTTTTGCCAGGACCGACGTGCCCGCGTTCATTCAGCCGCCTCCGGATTCTGGAGAAGATAGGCCCCCAGCTCTCCGTCCAGCTCCGGTACGAGGACCTCGACGTGGGCGCCCGGGAGGTCCTCCTGGACCTTTCCCACGACGTCGGGCTGTATGGGCACTTCCCTGCCTCCCCGGTCCACCAGGACACAGAGCAGGATCCGGGAGGGTCGGCCCCAATCCATCAACTCGTTCATCGCGGCCCGGGCCGTCCGGCCGGTGTGGAGCACATCGTCCACGATGACCACCGCCTTCCCGTCGATGCCCTCCTTGGGGAGCTCCGACTCTCCAACGACGGGCCTGGGCCCAATGGCCATCAGGTCGTCCCGATAGAAGGTGATATCCAGGCTTCCGTTCGGGATCTCGTCCCCCTCGGCCTTCTCGATCTCGGATTTCAGGAGGGCCCCCAGCTGCACACCCCGACGGTGGATACCCATGAGGACCAGGTCGACGGTCCCCCCGTTCTTTTCCACCAGCTCTCTGGCCATGCGGGCCAGGGCGCGCTCCACCGCGTGCCGATCCATGAGACAGACGCGTTGGGTTTCGTTCATGAAGCCACCATTGGTGTTGTCGAGGCCCCGAAGGGAGGCTGTCCCGGGGGCTCTGGACTCTCGGAGATTGCCTTCGGCGGCCGGAAAGTAGATCCCGTCTCGAGGGCCTGTCAAACCGGGGAACAGACGCCGAAATCCGGGCCGAAACCGAGCCGGCTCGGGAGGCAAGACTTTACATCCCCAGGGAATCGGCGCATCATGTCCGGCAGTTTTTTCTCCCGCCGGGAGCGGTCCACTAGAGGAGGAGCAGCGTGCAGGAGCCGATGAAACGAATGCCGAG
>JASFRP010000592.1:0-3310 GCA_050114895.1 Gemmatimonadota bacterium | reverse complement strand
ATCCTGGAGGTGGAGGAGGGCTCCCTCTACCCGGCGCTCTATCGGATGCAGCGACGGGGGTGGATCGAGGCCAGCTGGGGGCGGAGCGAGAACAACCGCCGGGCGAAGTACTATACCCTCTCCCCTGAGGGTAGGCGTCAGTTCGAGCTTGCGCGGGCCCGGTGGAGCCGGTTCAGCACCGCCGTGAATCGAGTCGTGGAGCCGGCATGAGCCTGGAACGGGATATCGAGGACGAGGTCCGCTTCCACCTGGAGATGAGGACCCGGGCCAACATCGAGGGGGGAATGAGCCCGGAGGAGGCCCGCCTCGACGCCGAGCGGCGGTTCGGAGATCCGGAGAAGGTGCGTCAGGCGGGACGGATGTACCTCAAAGGACTCGGTTCCGGGAGTGGGAGTCCGACGTCTCCTTCGAGGGCGGTTCGGGAACGTCGAACCCTATGGGAACGCCTTCTGAGCTTGGCCTCGTCTCTCCGGCAAGACTTCGTGGTGGGCATCAGGATGCTCGTTCGTCATCCCTTCCTCACCGGTGCCGCCGTCCTCTCTCTGGCCCTGGGGATCGGCGCCAACACGGCCAACTTCAGCATCTTCTACGGGGTCCTCATCCGCGATCTTCCCTTCGAAAGGGCCGGCGGCCTGGTCTTCGTGGACGCCTGGAACCCTGAGCGGGGGGACGGAGATGCACCGGTGACCTGGGCCGATCTGCAAGCCCTCCGCTCCGGCGGCGTCTTCGACGGTGTGGAGGCCTTCGACACTCGAAGCTTCACCCTCACCGGGGGTGATCGCCCCGAGCGGGTCGCAGGAGCCGCAGTGACCCCGGGTCTCTTCCGACTGCTGGGCACGAACCCGCAAACGGGGCGCCTCTTTCTCCCCGAGGAGGGCGCCGAGGCCGGATTCGAGAGCGTGGCTCTCATCAGCGACCGGCTCTGGAAGGGACGATTTGGTGGGGATCCGGATCTTCTGGGGAAGACGGTCCACATCAACGGACGAGAGATCACGGTGGTGGGGATCATGGATCCGGGGTTTCGCTTCCCCGAGAGGGAAGACCTCTGGCTCCCCCTGGGGACGGACGACCCTACGGACCACATGGCACGGAGCATGATCGGGGTGGGGAGGCTTCGGGAGGGAACGGGTTTCGCGGCCGCCCGGGACGTGGCCGTCCGATGGTCGGAGGACGCGGCCACGCAATTCCCCGAGACCCACGGAGGGTGGACTCTCCGGGCACAACCCTTCCGGTACGGGTTCGTGGATGCAGGCGCCCGGCGCTTCCTGAGTCTCCTGGTGGCCGCCGTGGGCCTGGTTCTCCTCCTGGCCTGTGCCAACGTGGCCAACCTCCTTCTGGCGCGGGCTTCGGATCGAAGACAGGAGTTGGCGGTGAGGAGCTCTCTAGGGGCGGGACGTCTGCGCCTGGTTCAGCAGGTCCTGGTGGAGAGCCTCGCCCTCGGGCTGACCGGGGGAGCCTTGGGCGTCCTGGTGGCGAAGCTGTGGCTGGATTTCTTCAGCGGCGCCATTCCGGAGGAAATGACTTTCTGGATGGAGGTGGGAATAGACCGGACGATCCTTCTATACGCCCTCTCCATCACCCTGGGGACGAGCCTCCTCTTCGGTCTCCTTCCGGCGTTTCAGGCCTCCCGGGCGAACCTGGGGGAGTCCCTTCGACAGGGGAGTCGATCGGTCCTGGGGGGCCGGGGCCGGGCCCGTGCGGCGCTGGTGATTGCCGAAGTGGGCCTCGCCGTCATCCTCCTCCCCAGCGCCACCCTCATGGTCCGGAGCTTCATGGCCCTCCAGCACGCAGATCCGGGGTTCGAGGACGCCTCACTCCTCTCCTTCCGCATCGTGCAGGCCGGAGACCAGTACGACGATCCGGCCGCTCGAGGGGTGTACTTCCGGGAAGTGGCCCAACGCCTGGGAGCCCTCCCCGGGGCCGTGACCGCTGCAGCCACCAGCGCCATCCCCGCCGACGACGGGGGCTCTCCCATTCGTGTCCTTCCGGAGGGCACACCGGAGGACGAGGCCCTCTACGCCAGCGCGATCCTTTCTACCCGGGGGTTCTTCGAGACTCTGGGGGTGGAGTTGATGGACGGGCGAGCCTTCTCGGCCTCGGAGGAGCTCGATCCGGACGCCGACGTGGTCATCGTGGGGAAGCGCGTGGCGGACCGCCTCTGGCCCGGGGAGGATCCCATGGGCCGGTCGGTGGTGCTCCCGGAGACGGGGACCTTCCGGGTCATCGGAGTGGCTCCGGACCTCCAGTACGAGGAGTTCGGAGAGGACCTGGAGGGAGCCCGCCTCCAGCTCCACTTTCCGTACGGCATCGGCGGAAACCGTGGAATGGCGGTCCTGCTGCGGGCCACGGGGGACCCGGGCAGGCTGATCCCGTCCGTTCGGGAGGAGCTTGCCTCCATCGATCCCTCGCTGGCGCCCTACGACATTCTCACCATGCCGGAACGCAGGGCCCTGACCACCTGGGAACAGGAGCTCTTCGGGAAGTCGTTCGCCGTCTTCGGCGCCATCGCGCTCCTCCTGGCCCTGTGCGGCATCTACGGAGTGATCGCCTATTCCGTGGCCAGTCGGACCCGGGAGATCGGCATCCGTATAGCCCTCGGCGCGCGCCCGGGAGGGGTTCAATCCCAGGTGGTGAAGGACGCCCTCACCCTGGCGGGGCTCGGTGCCGGACTTGGGCTCGTCGTCTCCCTGGCCTTCGCCCGAGCCCTCAGAGGGATCGTCTTCGGGGTGAACACCGCCGATCCACTGGTCTTCGTCGGCTCAGTTGCGGCCATGCTCCTCACCGCGGTGGCTGCCGGCTGGCTCCCTGCCCACCGGGCGGCCCGGGTGGATCCCACCGAAGCCCTCCGGGCCGAATAGGAAGGCATTCCGATCCCCGGTGGTCTTCCCCTGGCCCGTGGGTGCTGGAACAATGGCGAACCGAGACGGTACTTCCCCACCGCCAGTAGATGCACCACTCCACTTGACGAAGGGGGCGGCATGCCAGGGAAGTTCGAAGTCTTCAGGGACAAGGGTGGCCAGTTTCGGTTCCGACTCAAGGCTGGGAACGGGGAGACCGTGCTCTCCAGCGAGGGCTACACGAGCAAGTCTGCGGCGTTGAACGGCGTCGAATCAGTGAAAGACAACGCCGGCAATACTGCGATGTTCGGGTCCACGGAGACGGCGGGTGGTCAGTTCCGGTTCAGCCTCAAGGCGAAGAATCATCAGATCATCGGCACCAGTGAGAACTATACCTCTGCGTCCGGGCGAGACAACGGGATCGCCGCCGTGGGCCGTGCTGTCGAAGGCGCGAAGGTGGTGGATCTGACCGA
>JASFRP010000591.1:0-3320 GCA_050114895.1 Gemmatimonadota bacterium | reverse complement strand
CAGACTAAGAAACGCCCCGCCTGGAGGATCCCCGCAGGGTCGAACTCTCGTCTCAAGCCCCGAACCAGCTCCGCCTCCGTTCCCACCTCACCGCACACGCCTACATCCCTCACCAATGCCGGGGGGCCCTGGCTCAGAGTCAGGGTTCCCCCGGCCGTCTCGAGACGCTCACGGAGCGCCCTCAAGTCTCCTGCCAGCTTGCCCAAGGCATCTCCCTCCTCTGAGGGTAGACGGATCCCCAATCGGAGGACTCCCATTCCGACGTGCACGGCGATTCTGTACCCCGATCCCTCTCCAGCCGGCGGACCCGGTCCGTGCGGTACGCTGACCTCCCTCCCTTTCGCCGCCTGTCGCCACCCACCGGCCCCACCGGAAGCCTCTATCCGTGTCCTCAGCTCACGAGCCTCCTGGAGAAGGGAGGGTAGCCTGGAAGGCAGGGCGCTCAGGCGAAGGACCAGGGGGACACCTTCTTCCCACCTGCTGAGGGCATCATGGAAGGCAACACTCTCGGAATCCCTCAGACGGAGTGCCGAGCCGGCACCCACGTCGTTTCTCAAGAAGGATTCGTCGAAGACCCTGGCTTCCGCTTCTCTGACCTGGGCCTCCGAGCCGGCGACCCGGAGGGCCAGCGCGGCCTTCAGCTCTCCCTCCTCCAGATGAGGCGATACCGCCCCCACCGGCTCCAGGAGCTCCACCGCCGAAAAGGGAAGGGGGGAGAGGGCCGCGCTACGGGCGGCACCCAGGAGATCCTCAGCCGAAGGTGCCCGCACGAGAATGGTCAGGTCCCGTTCAGGGAGGGGGAAGAGGCGTGCGGAAACGGAGGTGACCACGCCCAACGCCCCCCAGCTACCGACGGTGAGCCGCGTGACATCGAATCCGGCGACGTTCTTCACCACCCGTCCCCCCCATTTGAGGACCCGGCCGTCGCCCGAGACCATGGTGACGCCAAGAACGTGATCTCTGGGCGTTCCATACGCCTGACGGAGCGGACCGGATGCTCCTGTGGCCACCAGCGCCCCAAGGGAGCCTTCACGGAATCCCGGCGGATCCAGAGGGAGCCACTGGGCGTTGAGTCTGGTGGCTTCCCGAAGGGTCCCCCAGGGAATGCCGGCATCCGCCGTAAAAGTCAGGTCTGCAGGCTCGTATGCGGTCAACCCCCTCAGGTTTCGGGTGCTCACCACCACGTCTGCCTCTACAGCCCCCCCACCTCCCAACCAGGTGCAGAGTCCCGCCGGAAGTACCCGCCAGCCCTCCCGGCTCGCTCGCTCCATCACCGCGGCGATCTGTGACAGCGAAGTCGGAGCGACGACAGCCACCGATGCGCCCGATCCCGGAGGCAAAGAGGCCGCAGAGTCCCGCAGGAGGGCTTCGGCCGGAAGGATCTCCCCCAGGGCCTGGAGTATCGTGGGATTCATGGGGTCGACCCTCCGGGCTCCTCCCTGGCCGGCCGTTCTGGAAGCACCTTCCCGGGGTTGCAGGTCCCTTGGGGATCGAAGACCTGACGAACTCCGGCCAGAGCCTCCAGCTCCGCCGGGGAGAATACCAGGGGCATGTACTTTCGCTTGTCGGATCCCACCCCGTGTTCCCCGGTGATGGTTCCCCCCACTGCGACGCAGGCTGCCATGATCTCCATGGAGGCCTCTTCCACCCGGCGGCTCTCCTCGGGATTCCGCCGGTCGTAAACCAGGTTCGGGTGGAGGTTTCCATCCCCGGCGTGAAAGACGTTGGCCACCTGCAGCTCATACCGTTGGGCTATCTCATCGATCCGGCCCAGGACCTCCGGGAGCCGCGTTCGGGGAACGGTAGCATCCTGCACGAGAAGGTCCGGCGCCAACCTCCCCATGGCACCGAAGGCCTTCTTCCTCCCCTTCCACAGCGCGAGACGTTCCCCGGAGCTTTGTGCCTGCCTCACCTCTCTCGCTCCCGCCTCGCGACAACACCCGGTCGCCTCCGCGGCCTCCAGGGCAAGGCCCGCCTCCATTCCATCAAACTCCACCACCAGGGCTGCTCCGGCATCGGTGGGATACCCCGCGGCGAAGATGCTCGCCTCCACCGCCTTGATGGTATTCCGATCCACGATCTCCAGGGCCGCCGGGAGGAGTCCTCTGGAGATGATGGCGGTGACCGCCCTCCCGGCATCCTCCAGTGAGTCGAAGATGGCGAGAAGAGTCCTCACACCCTCCGGCAGGGGGATCAACGCCACCTCCACTTCCGTGGCGATTCCGAAACAGCCCTCGGACCCTACGAAGAGCCCCACGAGATCGAAGGTGGGGGCCTCTCTTCCCTGTCCCCCCAACCAGACTACTTCTCCGTGTGGAAGGACCACTCGCAGGCCCGTGATGTATCGACAGGTGACGCCGTACTTCAGGCAGTGGGGCCCACCGGAGTTCTCGGCTACGTTCCCACCGATGGTGCATGCGGTCTGGGAGGACGGATCGGGAGCGTAATACAGTCCATGGGGAGCAGCCGCCGAAGAGAGAGTGGAATTCGGGACACCGCATTGCAGGAGGGCCCGCCGGTTCTCCGGGTCCATTTCCAGAATGCGGGTCATCCTGGCAGTCCCCAGGACCACTCCCCCTCTCGAGGCCACTGCTCCTCCGGACAGACCCGTCCCGGCTCCCCGGGGCACCACCGGGATCCTGTTCCCATGGAGAATGCCCATCACCCGGGCAACCTCGTCAGTGCTGGTGGGAAGCACCACGGCCTGCGGCGGAAAGGGTCTGGAGGTGAGGGCGTCGGCTTCGTAGACCAGGAGCCGATCCGGGTCGGTCAAGACCCACTCGGAGCCCACGACAGACCTCAACTCGTCAAGTACTGAAGGTTCGATGGGGTCTGGCACCGGCGTTCCGGGATGAGGGGATGGAATCGCTCGCTGTCCAGGATACCACGGAGTTCAGGAAGCCAGCAACCTGTGGTTTCCGGTGCTCCCCTGGCTGGCCGGGAGCCTCAGGGATCCAACCCGAGGTGGTGGAGCATCACCTGAATGCTCCGGCGAGCTGCCATGGAGGTCCGCGCCGGGAGATTCTCCCCGTATACGGCCTGCAGGATCTCTTCCACGGATGCACCCGGGTTTCCCTTCCGGACCGCTTGCACCTGCTCCAATCGGGCCAGCCGGTGATCCCGATATGCCTCCAGGGTCTTCCTGGGCGACCGGATCGCAGGTCCGTGGGCGGGATAGACGATTTCCGGGGCCAGGTCCAGCACTCTCTGCAGAGATGCCAGATAATCAGCGACACAGCCGGGGTATTCTCCCAGCCACGTGGTAGATCCTCTTCCCAGGACCATGTCCCCGGCAAAGACCGCTTTGGCCCGGGGCCAGT
>JASFRP010000590.1:0-3325 GCA_050114895.1 Gemmatimonadota bacterium | reverse complement strand
CTGGTCCCGCCCCGGGGAGGCCCGGCGTCCCGTCATCGCCCACCACCTGGACTGGCTGGACCGGATGGTGGGGATCGACGAGAGCCATCCCGTCATCAGCGATGAGGCGCTGGACCGGCTACAGGAGGTCTTTCTCGATGCGGCGCGCCTGGCGGCGGAGGCCGGCTTCGACGGAGTGGACGTGAAGGCGTGCCACGGCTACCTGGTTTCGGAGCTTCTCGCCTCATTCACCCGGGAGGGGCGTTACGGGGGAACGCTGGAGAATCGTAGCCGTTTTCTTCTGGAGGTGGTGAGGTGGATCCGAGCCGAGCTCCCCGGGCTCCTGGTGACCTCCCGCATGAACGTCTTCGACGGAGTGGCCTACCCCCACGGGTTCGGGGTCTCTCCCGAAAACCCGGAGGAGCCGGAGCTGGCAGAGCCGCTCCAGCTCCTCAGAAGGCTGAAGGAGGAAGGAGGCCCCCTGGCGGGGATCACGCTGGGAGTCCCCTACCTGAAACCTCACCTGGGCCGCCCGTACAACCGGGCCGTCCCGGGCTCCCCGTCCGCGCCGGAGCACCCCCTGGTGGGGATCGCCCGTTTCCTGGAGCTCACAGGCCGGCTCCAGAGGGGCCTCCCCGATCTGCCCCTGGTGGGCACCGGGTATAGCTGGCTCCGGCACTTCTTCCCCCACGTAGGGGCGGCGGCGGTCCGCTCCGGAGGCGTCTCCATCGTCGGAGTTGGACGCATGGCGTTCGCCTACCCCGGTTTCGCTCGGGACCTCCTGGAAAAAGGCGCCCTGGATCCCCGGAAGAGCTGTGTCGGGTGCTCCGGGTGCAGCGAACTCATGAAGCTGGGCTGGAGCACCGGGTGCGTGGTCCGGGACGGGGATCTCTACCACCTGCCCCCCAAGAGCACAGGGAAGGCAGGCAGGTCATGAGACTGGACGGGCACCGGCACAGGGAAACGGCCCGGAGGTGGCGAGCTTCGACGGGGAGCCCTCCATGACCCGGTCCCCCCCTCCCATCTCCCGGACCTTCGGGGGGCACGCCCTCCCGGTCCACTCCCTGAACACCCTGGTGGTGGGGAGCGGCGCAGCGGGCAGGAACGCGGCCCTTCAACTGATCCGCCGGGGGGTGACGGACATCGCCGTCGCAACCGAGAAGTGGAACGCCGGAACCTCCTTCAACGCCGGCTCGGACAAGCAGACCTACTACAAGCTGGCGCTGGGCGGGGAAGCCGACTCCCCCCGAGAGCTGGCCCAGGACCTCTGGTCCGGAGGGTGCATGCACGGAGACATCGCCCTCTGCGAGGCGATGGGCTCCGCCCCGGCGTTCTTCAACCTGGTGAGTCTGGGAGTTTCCTTCCCCCACGATCGCTTCGGGGGATATCCGGGATACCGCACCGACAACGACCTCCGGGGGCGGGCCACCTCCGCAGGCCCCCTCACCTCCAGGCTCATGTGCCAGCGCCTGGGAGCCGAGCTGGAAAGGGCGGGGGTCACCGTCCTGGAAGGTCACCAGGTGGTGGCCCTCCTCACCCGAGAAACGGAGGAGGGGGAATCGGCGGTGGCCCCGGGTGGGGGCGGGCTCCGGGGAGGCGAGGCGGGAGTTGGGAGCCGCGCTGTCTGCGGGGCCGTGGCCATCCGTCGGGAGGAGGTGGAGGACGGGAGCTTCGGCCTGGTGGTCTTCAACGCCAGGAACGTGGTCCTGGCCACGGGGGGTCCCGGGGGAATGTACCGGACATCCGTCTACCCCCACAGCCAGCGGGGAGGCATCGGGATGGCCCTCCGGGCCGGAGCGGTGGCTCAGAACCTCACCGAGTCGCAGTTCGGTCTGGCGTCCGTGGGGTTCCGCTGGAACCTCTCCGGAAGCTACCAGCAGGTGATCCCCCGCTACGTCTCTTTCCCCGAAGAGGGTCCCGCCCCGGGAAGTGGTGGCCTCGCCAGCGACGCCTCCGACGCATCGGATGCATCCGCCGGCACGGAGTTTCTCAATCCCCACTTCCCGGATATGGCCACCCTGGCGGGAGCCATCTTCCGAAAAGGATACGAGTGGCCCTTCGACGCCGGGCGCATCCAGGACCACGGGTCCTCCCTCATCGACCTCCTGGTCTTCCGGGAGATAGAGGAAGGCCGGAGAGTGTACCTGGACTTCACGCGGAATCCTCAGGGGGGCGATGGAGTGGAGCCCTTCTCCCTGGATCTCCTTCCCCGGGAAGCCCGGGATTATCTGGAGCGCTCCGGGGCCCTGGCTCCCACCCCGATCGCCCGCCTGGCGGCTCTGAACGAGCCCGCCATCCAGCTTTTCCGAGACCATAGCATCCACCTGGACGCCTCCCCACTGGAGATCGCTGTCTGCGCCCAGCACAACAACGGGGGACTGAGAGGGAGCCTCTGGTGGGAGTCCAGCCTGGAGCACCTCTTCCCTGTGGGGGAGGTGTGCGGGACCCACGGAGTGCGACGCCCCGGAGGAGCCGCCCTGAACGCCGGGCAGGTGGGAGGGATGCGGGCCGCCCATCTCATCGCCGGGCGTTATAGCCAGGAGCCCCCGGAGCTGGAGGCCTTTACCCCGGGAGTGGAAACGCAGGTGGAGGAGGTCCTGGCCTTCGCCGAGGGATGCTCCGGAACGGCGGCAGAGGGGGAACCCCTCACCCCGGCCCGGGTGGTGGCAGAGGTTCAGGACCGCATGTCCCGGGCGGCCGCCCAGATTCGGGAGATTTCCTCGGTGAGGGAAGAGCTGGACGGAGCCCGGGAGCTCCTCCGGGCACTCCCCGGGAGGCTCAGCGTCCGAGACGTCCGGGCCCTGACTACGGCCTTCTGGGCCGCGGACCTCTGCCTCACCCACTGGGTCTTCCTGGAAGCCATCCGGATCTACCTGGAGAGCGGGGGGGCATCCAGGGGCTCCGCCATGGTCCTGGCCGCAGGGGGAGAGCTTCCGGCTCCCACCCTCGAGGATCGCTGGCGGTTCCGGAGAAACGCCCCGGGAGTGGCTGCCGAGGAAGAGATCCTGGAGGTGTGGGTGGAGCGAGGGGGAGAAGTACGAGGAAACTGGGTGTCTCCCCGGCCCATCCCCCAGGAGGAGGGGTGGTTCGAGGAAGTGTGGAAGGAGTTCAGGGAGGACCGCATTATCGAGTGAGGAGGAGCGGTGAGAGATCGACCTTGCGCCCTGGTTACGGGAGCCAGCCGAGGCATCGGCCGGGCCATCGCCATCGCCCTGGCCCGGGAAGGGTACGACATCGCCGGTAACGCCACGGGCTACGACCCCGGAGACCTCACCCGAGGGCTGGCCCAGACCGGGGTCCGTTGCCAGGAAGCCGGCGCCGTCTTTTTCCCTCTCCCCGCCGACGT
>JASFRP010000589.1:0-3330 GCA_050114895.1 Gemmatimonadota bacterium | reverse complement strand
CCCGGCCCGGCCAGTACCGCTGGGCCATGGTCTCGTTCACCATGGCCACCGGCAAGGCGTCCTCGGTGTCCCGCTCATCGATGGCTCGACCCCTGACCACAGGAATTCCCATGGTGGCGAAGTAGTCCGGGGAGACCATGTTCCGCTTCACCAGCATCCGCTCGTCCGGGGCCGGATCGTACCCCTCCACTCGGATGTCGTGATGACCGTGGCTGAGGCCCAGGGGCACGAAGGCCGCCATGGCCGCGGATTCCACTCCCGGTAGGGCCGAGACCCGCTCCAGGAGCCTCCTCTGAAGGGCTCTTCCTTCCTCCTCCGAATACTGGCCGTAGCCCATGTTGAGGGGAGCCACGATGCCCTGTCGGAGACTGAAGCCGGGATCGATGGCCAGGGTGTTCTTGAGGCTCAGGATCAGGAGGCCTGCACCCGTGAGGAGAACCAGGGAAAGAGCCACCTGGCCCGCCACCAGGAGTTGTTGGATCCTTCCCGTTCCCCTGGCTCGGCCCACGGCAGGGCCCTGCTCCTTGAGGGCATCGTTCTGGCGGGGCTTCAGAATCTGGAGGGCAGGAGCCAGTCCGAAGAGCACGCCGGTGCCCAGGGCCAGAAGGAGGGTCACCACCAGGACACGGCCGTCCAGGGTGGCGGGGATGGGTGTGGGCACCGTGGCCTGAGCCTGGAGCAGGCCGAGGCCCCGGAGGAAGAGGACCCCCACGCCGACGCCGGCCGCTCCTCCCAGGACAGCCAGAACCATGCTCTCGGTGAGGAGCTGTTTGACGATTCGCCGCCGGGAAGCTCCCAGGGAATAGCGCAGGGCGATCTCCCGCCGCCTTCCGGTGGCCTTCGCCAGCTCCAGGTTGGCCACGTTGAAGCAGGCGATGAGGAGGACGAACCCCACGACTCCCAGGAGGATGGCCAGGAGTTGCTTGCCGCGTCCCGTGTCGTTCGGTCCCCCAAGACGCTCGTCCTCCACCTTCGCCAGGACGATCTGCCGGGAGCTGTACGTGGAGGGATATTCGGCGGCCAGATTGGCGGAGACGACGTCCATCCCGGCACGGGCTTCGTCCATGCTCACTCCTCGCCGCCGCCGGCCCACCAGGCGGAGCCACGGATCGTAGCGGCTCTCCACGTTCGGGATGTACGGGAGGGCCTGGTGTAGCATGGACAGGGGCGCCCACACCGCCGCCTCGAAGGTCGAGAAGAGTCCGCTGAACCCCCGTGGCGCCACCCCGATGACGGTGAAGGGGTAATCGTTGATGCGGATCGTCTGGCCCACGATCTCCGGATCGGCGGCGAAGTCGTCCCACCAGGTCCCGTGGCTCAGGATCACCACGGGGTGGGGGTCCTGCGGGTCCCCTTCCTCCGGACGGAAGGTTCTGCCCAGGGCCGCCTCCACCCCAAGGACCTGGAAGTAGTTCTCGCTCACGACCTGGCCCCAGATGATCTTCGGTGCCCCGTCCCCGGCCAGGGCCATGGGCGCGGGGGTGTGAGCCGCGAGTCCCGAGAAGACCTGGTTCTGCTCCCTGTAGTCCAGGTAGTCCGGGTAGGAAGTGCTTCCGTACCGGTCCTCCCCGAGTCGGGAGGTGAAGACGGAGGCCAGCTCATCCGGCTCCTCCACCATCAGCGGACGCAGGAGGAGCCCGTTCGTCAGACTGAAGACCGCGGTGTTGGCGCCGATCCCCAGAGCCAGGGAGAGGACCGCCACGGCGGTGGGCCCGGGGCGGCGGAGGAGAACCCGGATCCCCTGGCGCAGGTCCATCCCCAGATCCCCCAGCTCGCCCAAAGGACCGGTGCGGGATCCTCCGGCGGAGATTCGGGCTGGTTGCGGGGTGGGATTCGGGCGTGCCCAGGACCGGCCCCGGAGCCGGTCCTGGATTCCCCGGCCGGCGATCCCCAGGGCTTGCCGCCAGTACCACCCCCTGGCGGCTGCGGGACTCACTGCGTTCGCCAGGTTCCGGTGCTCGAAGGCAAGGTCTTCCAGGATGGAGTCACGGACCCTCCCTGGTGGGAGGGCGAGGCGGAGGAGGGTGATGGCTCCTCCAGGGGGGCGGAAAGGCCGGTCTGCGCTCATGACGAGGGCCCTTCCAGGACTTTGTCCAGCCCCTCCCAGAGGGTCAGAAGCATCTCCCGGGAGGCTCTCAGGGCTTCCAGCCCCTGCTCCGTCACAGAGAAGCGTCGCTTGGGCTGGTCGTCACCGTCGGCGGACCGGGCCTCGATCCGCCACTCCAGGAATCCCTTTCTCTCCAGGCGGTCCAGGGTGGAGTAGAGAGCCCCACGAGAGACGGGCCTCCCGGCGTCCTCCTCCAGCTTGCGGCCGATTGCCGGGGCGTGTGCCTCGTTCTCGAGTTGTAGCGCCGCCAGCAATACCACCTGCTCGAACTCCCCGATGAATCCCTTCCGACCCATGATGCCTCCGGCCCCTTGCGACCTTGTCGGTCCGCTGATGAAGCGTGTCACTTTTGTAGACTATGATTACATTATAGACACGGAAGGGGGAAAGCAAGGCTTTCGTGTGGGGATGGAGTCCGGTTCCTGGAGGGCGGGCTGGGGATAGGTCCTCCTTGAGTTTCCGTTTGGCTACCGGCATTCTGACCGGCGACTGGGACTCGACCTGGTAGCCAACATCCGTGGAGCTGGATGGATCATGGAAGAGGGACGGATCGTCCTTCGAGGGCAGGTGGTTTCCGGGTACGGGGTCGCCGGAGGGACATCCGCGGCCTCTCCCTATCCGGCGGGCACCATCGCGATGCAGATGCCTTTCTTCTCGGCTCTGGGCTTGGATCTGTCCTCCTTCCACCCTGCGACTATCAACGTCACCACGAGCCCATTCTTCGTCCGAATTGTGAGACCCGCTCTCCGTTTCGAGGGGGTTCGGTGGACCGACATACACGGTCCGGAGTCGTTCGATTTCATCCATGTGGGGCTCCGTCTCGGGACCCGGGAGGTCCGGGCCTGGGGGTACCGGCCGACGGCCGAGACCAAGGCCGGGCACCCCCAACCCGTCGAGGTCCTGGAGGTGATCGCCCCATTCCTGCCGGACATCCAACGGCATTCCGAGGTCTTCCTCGAGCTGGATCCGCAAGAGGTCGCGGTTGAGGAAGGTCCAGGTGTTCACCAAGATGTGTAACCCGCGACCCTCACCCGAGCAGGTGAGTCGATTCCCGAAGACCCCAGGAGGGGAGAGATGAGAGCCAGGGCCGTTGTGACATGGGCCATCGTGGTGCTTTTCGGAGGTTGCTCCGGACCTTCGGCGGAGGCGCCCTTCCATACCGCGGTTGCTCCTGCCCCCTCCCCGGGATCCTTCTTCATCTATCCCGAACGGATTCCCCTCCT
>JASFRP010000588.1:0-3330 GCA_050114895.1 Gemmatimonadota bacterium | reverse complement strand
CCACCCCTACTGACAGCAACGCGGCCCCGACGAGCCATGCCGATGCCGACCTCGCATCCGTCTTCATGTGCGAAGCTCCTTCCTGTGCCCCTGACGCCGGGGTTGCTCCCCCGGTGAGCAGGGAAGCGGCGGGTGGCCGGGCTCGACGCACCTCAATCGGGGCGAGGGTCCCGAACGACCTGGGTGCACTGGGAAGAGGCCGCCCGGAGAATCCGGGCGCCTCCTCCAACTTCTGGGTGGGAATCTGCCGTGCCCGGTGAAGCATCTGCGTCCCCCACAACGGGGGATCTCCAGGCATGCCTCGGCTTTCGAGGGTGCCCCAGGGGGCTGGAGCGGATCGGCTGGAGGAAAGGAACCCGGCCCCGTCTCGTCTCAGCGGGGAGCTGGAGTTGGATCAGAGGCGACCTTCTTACCCAATCAGAACGAGCCTGCTCCCAACTCGAGGACGTAGGTCATCCGATCGATGGCCCAGAAGCCCCAGTTCTTTACCCCGACCCGGACGCCCCAGAAGTCGGTGAAAGGGAGAAACCGGAGGGAGCTGTGGGCGATGTTCGCCCGGAACTTGAGCCCGGTTTCCATGACGAACCCCCGCTTTCTGGGACGAGACCCATCCTCCTCCTCCATGACCAGAGATTCGTACCCGGCCCCGAGATAGGTGTCCATCCATCTCGACGCCGAGGGCATGTAGGTGATCATCCACCCAAAATCCCTGAGCCTCTTGTTCTTGAAGTACATCCGGTGGACCAGGTAACCGCCGGTCATGGGGTCGTTCAGGTGGGCCACGATGAAGAAGGGGAAGGTAAAGCTGAACCCCAGGTCGCCGTCGGCATAGAGGGAGACGGAGAAGGACTTGAGAACGGCTCCCTCGGCCATGAACCGGCCCAGCTGCTCCGGGTCCCGGATCCGCCCCATCTCGGGCCAGTGGGGTTCGGCCTGGTGTTCCATGAGATAGCGCAGGGCTTCATCATCTCCCGCCGATTCCACTGCCGGAAAGGGCCGGATCTCGTAGGTGGCCAGCTCGGAACCCTCCACTCGGTCCGCCAGGTCCTCCCGGAGCGGGCTGTCCTCCGGGAGTGGCGGTAGGACGCGATGTTGGGGTTGGCGAGCTTTGGTCATCCAGGCCTGATATGCCCCTGAAAAGAGAGTGCCGGTCCGGATGTTGTCCCGGATGCCCCAGGCATCATTGACCCGAACGTTGACGTCGTAGGCGGGGGTGAACAACCCGTCCCCGTTCTTGTCCGTCCCAAAAGCGTGCTTCCCCTCCTCCACCAGGAGGTGCATGGGAAACCGGGTCAGCTCGTCGGTGTCGAGGACGTTCCAGAACCAGACGAGTCCGTGGGCCTTCCCCGTCGTCCGTGTCACGGCGATGAGGTAGAGGTCCTCCGAGCAATCACCGACATACTCGCCGACATCGTTCCCGCGAAGGACGACGAGTCGAAAGCTGGCCGGCTCGATGTCGTGGGGGTGGGACCCCACGCCCTCCTCCGTCTGGTAGTAGGCGTAGAAGGAGGCGTTCAGCCCCACCACGGCCCGGAGGTTGATGAGCGATTCGTCGAGGTCGTCGTCATCTCGCTGAAACGCTTCCGACTCATCCGCCGACTCCCTCATCTGCAGGTCGGTGATCTGGTAGTAGAGAACCGGGCTTTCGGCGGGACGATCGAACGTGAAGGGCTCCGGGTGCATGATTTGGGCGCCCTCCGCCCTTCCCAGGCTCGGCTCGTCGGGTGAAAACCAGACGACCGGCGCGGCGTAGCTCACCAGGCGCTTCGCCGTGAGGTACTGCTCCTCACCCCACCAGATCACTCCGGGCAGCCCCCGGGGATTGCAGGCCCTGGGCTCCTGACCGTGAGCGACGGTGGCCGGGGAAAGGAAGACCGTCAGGAATCCGAACAACGCCAAACACCGATTCATGCGCTCGCCGCCCGGGGCCCGTCCCCTCAGCGGTCGCGGAACACTGGTTCTCACGTGGAAGGCTCCCTTCCCTGATCCTGAAGACTCGATGCTCCCCGGTGGGCTGGGTGGGAATCTGCTCGGTCCGGTGAAGCCTCCGCATCCCCCATGGGGGGGGATATCATGGACGGGGGCGGGGGATGGAACGGGTCGGTCACCGCACTCCTCGTTCGAATTTCAAATAGACCCCACGGAAGTTGCTCCCGCCTTTGATACGGCCAAACTGCTGGGCGGTCTCGAAGATGGCGGACCGGTGATGGACATAGGTGCCCAGCCAGACGCCCTTCAGCGGGTCCCAGGGGAGGATGTCACCCAAGTGGATATCCACGCTGGGATCCAGGTAGTTCTGGTATTGGCTGGACTGGTACCCTTTCAATTTGTTGTTATTCCGCTCGAGGGCGGTGACTTTCGTGATGAAGGACACCCCTTCGGCAAACCCCAGCCGCACTCGCCAGGGTAGTGGGATCGTGTAGAAGATCTTGATGGAGACGACCCCCTCCACCCTGTGATCCTGGTAGTCCGAGGCCCAATGCCATCCCAGGCCGGAATGAAGGTAGGCGTGGATGGGGAGGGT
This sequence comes from Gemmatimonadota bacterium, assembly GCA_050114895.1. GTDB lineage: Bacteria > Gemmatimonadota > Gemmatimonadetes > Longimicrobiales > Gaopeijiaceae > JASFRP01. The sequence goes on along the minus strand of JASFRP010000588.1, from coordinate 806 downwards.
GAGGATGCGGTCCGTGAGGGGGAGCCCGTAGAACAGGGTGGTCAGCTGGCTGCCGAGGGTGTCGGGCTTGGCCTCGAGCCTCATGACCCGGGCGATGGAAGACGGAGTGCCCCATTGATGAGACAAACGCCAGTACGGTCGGATTTCCAGGGCCCTGTCCGAAGGCCCGATTCTCGCCTTGGATAGGCCCACCCCCAGGGAAGCCATGAGCCGGACGTCGTCCTCCACGAGGCTGGATTCGCGTACGGGCCGACTCAGGTACGTGGCCCCCAACGCACCCTGGAGGTAGAGGCTGTTCCACACCTGCAGATAGCCCTTGGCTCCCAGGCCGAGGTCTACCCCGCCGTCCACCGTCTCCTGACCCAGCCCCCAGAAGAGACTGTTGTAGTGCCTCGTCGTGAACCGGGCGTCGGCCCAGGCCTGGGCCCTGTATCGAGTGCCCGTGACCTCGGTGCCCAACCTCGTATGCCCGCTGGCGTGGCCGTCCAGGTCGCTCAGGGCCTCGACGTCGAAGAAGAGTCCTTCCCTGGGTTTGAACCGGATCTGGGCTCCCCAGTCCCCCCGATCCCCCTGCACCTGGTTCTGGTACTGCCGCGGAATGTCGAAGAAGTGCATGCGGCCCATGGCGCTGATCCGCCATCGGGGGGTCTCGAGGAACTTGAAGCCGCCCTCGGTCTCGTAGATGTACACCCGGTTCCCCTCGTAGAGGATCAGGGGGATCAGGGTGGATACCGTCTTGTCTTCCGCGGCGAAGGGGATGGTCGCCGTCCGGAGAGTGAATCCGATCCCCCAACGCTGCTCCTTCC
>JASFRP010000587.1:0-3333 GCA_050114895.1 Gemmatimonadota bacterium | reverse complement strand
CCAGGAGCTGGAGTTCCCGGGGGTTGAGACCGAACCCGTAGGCGCCCACCACCAGACCCCAACGCTTTCCCCGAGCCGGCAGGTCTGGGGTGGAGAGCAGGCGGAAGAGTCTGGATCTCTCCGGGCCGGGGCTCGTCTCCATCTCCTCTTCCAGCGCCGCCCGGGGAAGATGCGCGAAGTACACTCTCACTTTTCCAGTGGTATCGACGCGGGACAGGAGAAAGACCAGGGACCGCCAGATCCCTTCCAGCCTTTGGAAGGTCTCGTCGTGGAGGAGGCTCGACAGGTGGAGGCTGGAGACCTCGTCCACCGCGGCGATCCTGCTGGTGACGTGACTGTCGTCGCTGACCAGGTATGGCCGGACGATGTCTTTCACGTAGGCCTTCAGCTCTTCCGGTGTCCGGAGGGGTGGGCTGTCGCCCGGCCCGGCGGACACGTCCAGGATCGCATCCAGGAGGCTCCCATCCCCTCGATTCACCGACAGTCGGCTGGCCTCCGAATCTCCGGAGGGCATCCTGGGCACCGAGTCCCCCTGTGTCGCTGCCTCCCTCGCCTCTCGAAAGGGTTCGAAGACGGACAGCCTCCGGAACAAGGCTGCCGGGTGGAAGTCCTCCAGGGTGGAGAACTCCGCCTCCTCCTCGACGCCGGCTTCGTCACCCAGGGTCACTCTGATCCGAGGCCGAAGCCCCGCCAGCTTCAAGACAGTGTCCGGGGTGGCCCTCAGAGGAGACCAGTCCACCCCTCCGACTTCGGGAGAGGCCGAGCCTGTCCCGAGGAAGTCACCGAGAACCAGAATGCAGAAAGTGTCGTCCGTGGCCCGAACCATCTGCATGGGTCCCGCTCCGTTGATGGGTTCTGGAGGAGATGCCTGAAGGGAATGTAAGGGACCCCCCGGGGATCGCCACGTTCCGTTTCCATCGCTGGACACCCTCGTTCCCGCCCGTACCCGGTGGGGAAGGGGGTTTGACCCCTGATGGGGGATGGTTTTCCAGGGGGCCTCCCCATTGCAGATTGTTGCCGGCTCCCCGTCGGCTCTGGACAGACTCGCCCTTCCTGCTCAGTGTGGAGACGGATGCGGTGACTCCCCGGATGGCCTGGAGGTTGTTTCATGAGACAGATGCAGGGCGTGCTCTGGACCAAGGGGCTTCTCCTGAGCCCGCAACACCTTCAACTCAATGACCGGTACATCGAAGACCAGATCGCCTTCCGGGTAGGGGCGATGGCCAGGTTCCCGTGGGGGTTCAGCGCTCTCACGGTGGACCCCGAGGCGTTGGAGGGGGGAGTCCTCTCGGTCCCGCAGGCCACCGGTATCATGGAAGATGGCCTCCTCTTCGACTTTCCCGAGGCAGATCCTGCTCCGGATTCGAAGACTCTGGATGATTACTGGAAGCCGGACCAGCGCTCCATGGTTGCCTACCTGGCCATTCCGGAGTACAGACCCGGTGACCGGAACGTCAGCTCCGACGCCGCCGGCGCCCGGTCCCGGTACTCGGCGGAGGTCTCCTACCTCCGGGACGAGAACACCGGTGTGGCGGAGCGCCCGGTGGAGGTGGCCAGGAAGAACCTCAGAATCCTGGTGGAGGGAGAATCCCTGGAGGGGATGAACACGCTTCCAGCGGCCCGGATTCTCCGTGATGCCAATGGTGGCGTGGCCCTGGATCCCTCATTCATCCCACCCCTCCTGGACTTTTCCGCGAACGAACACCTGGTGGGGTTGGTGAAGCGCATCGACTCCATTCTGATGGGCAAGAGCACCGGGCTGGGGAGGTTGCGGCGGGAGAGGTCGGCGGGATTGGCCGGATTCGGCGCCGCCGACATTCCCAACTTCTGGTTACTGCACACCGTCAACTCCCACCTGCCCGAGATCCGACACCTCCTGGCCTCACGGCCCCATCATCCGCTGGACCTCTTCGAGGTTCTCCTGTCCCTGGCGGGAGCGTTGACCACCTTCTCCTCCGACATCCATCCAGGGGAGCTTCCAGCCTATCGGCACGACGATCTATCGGGGTGTTTCGCCTCCCTGGACGAAACCCTGAGGGACCTTCTGGACACGGTCATCGCGAGCCACGCAGTGAGCATTCGCCTTGAGCTCCTGGAGCCGTCCGTCTTCGGTGCCTCCATAGACGAGGATCGCCATCTCAGAGCGGTGCAGGCTTACCTGGCGGTGCGATCGGAGATGGCCGACGCGGAGCTGATCCAGAAGGCGCCGAGCTCCATCAAGGTCGCTTCCAGGGACGAGATCCAGCGGCTCTTCAACCAGTCCGTCAGCGGAGTGGATCTGAGCCACGTATCGGAGCCCCCCCGGGCGCTGCCCGTGAAGCTGGACTTCCGGTATTTCAGGCTTGATCTCTCGGATCCCCTCTGGCAGGCCGTGCTCCGGTCTCGCAGCGTGGCGGTATGGGTGGCCTCCCAGATCCCGGACCCCGAGATGGAGCTCGTCCTCATCCTCCCTCCGGACGAGAAATGAATCGGGCTATCGCTGCGTCAGCTCGTGAGGGCGAAGACGGTCACGACGGCAGCGATAATCAGGAGGATCACAACCAGTCCGAGGATGGGAAGAAGCCTTGATCCGCGTGATGGGGCGAAGTCCGGAGCGGCGGCGGGAGGAGGTGGCTCCCTCTTCGCCGACGGCTTCGTGAGACCGGGAGGCACCGCGTCCGTGGAGAGTCCCTCCCGCACCATCGTGTAGTGCCCCGGTCCGTCGGGAGGGGGTGGCCCACTGGGCGGCAAAGGGCCGGAGGTCAGAGAGCCGACTCCTGGCCCACCGGAGCTCGGCGGTGTCGGGCCCGGAACTCCCTCTCCGCCCAAGCGTTGGAGGTAGTCGTCCGAAGGGATGTGACGTCCCGAGGCTCCCGGCGTGTCTTTCCAGCGCTGCCATTCCGGCGAGCCATGCTCCTGGCCGGCTGACGGTCTGGATGGTTCCGGAGGGCGCTGGGCCGGAGTCGGAGGACCCCAGCTCTGGGGTTTATCCCCGGAGGGAGGCCCTGCAGTACCGGCCCGTCCGAAGATCTGGGTGTAGGCTCCCGGTGCGTCGCTCTTCTTCCCCCCGGTTTCCGGCTGGTCTTCGGCGCCGGGAGGCTGCTGGCGCGGCGGCGGCGGCGGCACGGCTTCCGCAACCGGGGGGGGCGGTGGTGCGCCCGGGGACACGCTGGCGGGAGGCGGTGGGGGGGCTGGGCTCTGAGGCGAGCCCGGTCTCGGGAAAACGGGCCTTGATGGGGGGGCCGCCTCCACCTCCGGCGGGGGCCGGACCGGGACTTCCTCGGTCTGTGAATCACCTGCCGGGCGTGGACTCCCCTGGGGCGGCGGGGGGCCGGGGGCCTGTGGGTGAACGGG
>JASFRP010000586.1:0-3344 GCA_050114895.1 Gemmatimonadota bacterium | reverse complement strand
TGAAGATTCGGACCATGGAAAACCGCCTCCACCTGGCGGCCTTCCAGGCTTTCGGCGCCAATCCCCTTCCCATGGCCTATGGGGAGCTCTACACGGCCCTGGAGCAGGGCGTCATCGACGGGGCCGAAGCAGCGGATCCCAATTACTACGCCAAGCGGTTCTACGAACCGGCGCCTTTCTGGGCTCGGGTGGGATGGATCCGCCTCATGGAGTACGTGGTCATGAGCCGGGACTTCTACGACGGCCTTTTGCCGGAGGACCGGCAGGTCATCGATGAGGCGGCCCGGGTCATGATCCATCAGGAGCGGGCCCGATACCGGGAAGAAGCCAACTTGGCCCTCCAACGCCTCCGGGAGGTCGGGGTCACCATCACATCTCCGGACCGGGGGCCCTTTCGGGAAGCGGCCCGCAGGGTGTATGAAGAATGGGCGCATGCAGTCGGTGGAATGGCCAGGATTCAGGAGATTCTCCAGGCAACGCCACACTGAATAAGGATGTCGTCATGGAATACCGAGTACTTGGGCGAACCGGTGTGCGGGTATCGGCTCTGGCCTTGGGCACTGCCAACTTCGCCGACCCCACGCCAGAAGACGAGGCGAAGCAGATTCTCCAGGGTGCCGTGGATGCGGGCATCAATCTGGTCGACACAGGAGACAGCTACGCCAAGGGGGAGGCGGAACGGATCATCGGGAGAGCCCTGAAGAAAAGCGGGCTCCGAAAACAGGTCATCATCACCACCAAGGTCTTTCCCCCCACCGGCCCCGGCCCTAATGACCGGGGCAGCTCCCGTCTCCACATCCTCGGGGCCTGTGAGGATTCTCTGGAGCGCCTCCAGACCGACTACATCGACCTGTACTTCGTCCACCGCTTGGATCCGGACACCCATCCGGAGGAGACCCTCTCGGCACTGGACGACCTGGTCCGTTCCGGGAAGGTCCGATACGTAGCCTGCTCCACCCACCCGGCCTGGCGGGTCATGGAGGCCCTGGCCATCAGCGACCGCCGGGGTTGGGCTCGGTACTGCTGTGAGCAGCCCCCCTACAACCTCCTGGACCGCCGTATCGAGAACGAGCTCATTCCCCTATGTCACGCCCACGGCCTGGGGGTGATACCCTGGTCCCCCATCGCTCAGGGGGTCCTCACAGGCCGCTACTCCGATGCCCAGGCATATCCCGATGGATCCAGGGCTGCCTATCGTGGCGGAATCTACGCCGAGCGAATCAACGAGGCCGGAATCCGGGTGGGGAAGGCCTTCGTGGAGCTGGCCGGGGAAGCCGGGATTCCACCGTCCCAGTTGGCGGTCCTGTGGGCGAAGGATCAGCCTGGGATCACCGCTCCAATCATCGGTCCCCGGACCCTTGCCCATCTCCGGGACTTCCTCCCTGTGGGGGAAATGACGCTCCCCAACGATGTGCGGGCGGCCTGCGATGAGTTGGTGCCTCCTGGGACAGCGGTAGCCAATTTTCACAACTCGGCGGGGTGGGGAGGCCAGACCCGGATCCTGGGCGTGGCGGATCGGGATTGAGGGAAGATTCGCCGGCTCCGGCGTCTGGGGTGAGGAACCCAAGCCCAGTGGCCATTCACAATCTGAGGCAAATATGGCATCCCTGAAGATCGAATTCGAGAAAGGCGGAACCTTCTTCGCCCGGCTTCTGGAAAACGAAGCCCCGAAGACCTGCGCCACCTTCAAGAGCCGGCTTCCCTTCGAATACCGCTTCCAGCAGAGCATCGTCTCGGGACAGGCCATGGTGGCCATCCCCCCGGACCTTACGGTGGAGCGGGAGAACCAGCGGGTCGTGGGAATTCCACCGGGGGCCCTGAGCTTTCTGGTGAGGGACGAACCCGTGCTGGTCCCGGATGAGATCTACATCGCCTACGGCATCTTCATTTCCAGGGGCCTTACCATCGACGCCAAACAGCCCGTGAATGTCTTTGCCCAGATCGATGAGGGCCTGGAGGAATTGAAGGAGATCGGGGCCCGCATCATCCACCGGGGCTCGGAGATGGTCCGATTCAGCTTGGTGGAATGATGGCCAAGGGCTCGTCCCGGCTTGGCATTGCCGTGAAGGGATGCGGCACCAACCGTTCCGGCCTCGGAATCGTAGATCCGGCAGTCCATTGAAAGGAAAACCCCCTGTGCTCCATCCAACGGTCGCCTCTCTGCCTCTGGCCCTGATCCTCCTTCTGCCACTTCCTTCCTCGACCCAGGAAGACCCGGAGCTCCAGGAATGGAACCATCGTATCCGCCGGGAAAAGTTCGACCGGATCCTTCCTCAGGTCATGCGGGAAAACGGCGTGGACATGTGGATCCACGTCATGCGGGAGGCTGTTCCTGACCCCTTCGGTGCCGAGGAGCTGGGGAGCACGTCCGGCGTCTTCGTCTTCACCGATCGGGGCGGAGATCGTATCGAGCGTGCCGTTCTGGGGCGACGATGGGGAGATTCCCACGCAGGGGAGACCTGGAGAGTCCACTGGGATACCCGGCGGGTGGAGGAGTCCGGGGCCTACGACATCATCCAGGAGCCGATCCTGGTGAAACAGCCTCCGGGAGGGCCGGAGACGGAGTACGATTACCGCTTCCAGGGACTGCGGGAGTTCGTGAAAGCCCGGGATCCCCAGGTCATCGCCCTGAACTTCAAACACGAGCTGGGACCCTACCCCACCACCACCATGGCCCAGGACGGCCTTTCCCACACCGACTACGTTCTCCTTGCGGAGGAGATCGGCGAGGACTACGCCAGCCGCATTGTATCTTCCGAGTACGTCATGATGGCGTACATCGCCAGGAAGGTCCCCAGCGAGGTCGAGCTCCTGAAGCGGATGCGGAAGGAAGAGGATGAGCGGGTGCGCCAGGCCTTCCAGGCCATCGTTCCAGGGGTGACGAGGAACGGGGATGTGGGGTTGACGGTTTTCCGACGGAGGGGAACGGGAGTCTCCCAGCGGGGCCGGACCCCGGGGCAAGAGAACGTGGTGATCCAGGGCGGCGACATCGTGGCGGCTCCTAGCCAGGGCACATTTGCCTATGTCCTGAGGGATGGAGAGACGGAGCCACCCCCCGACATTCAGCGGATCTGGCGGACCTACAAGTGGGTGGATTCCGTACTTGCGGCCAACATCCGGTCGGGCCTCACGCCCCGGGAGATCAAGACGAAGTACACTGCCGTCTTTCAGGAGGAGGGCTTCATTCTCAGGGACGTCCAACTCCACCTCTCCACCCCCCGAAACGACTTCTCGGCGTACGTGGAGGGCTTCGACGCCGAACAGACGCATCTGAACATCGATTGCCACGCCATGGGTAAAGGGGCCCGAGATCGTAAATTCGAAAACTATTTCGGTCCCAGGAT
>JASFRP010000585.1:0-3354 GCA_050114895.1 Gemmatimonadota bacterium | reverse complement strand
CCATGGACGTCCTCTTCCCCCAGGAGGATCAGGAGGCGCCGGCGGATTCCCTTCAACCGCAGGACACAATCCCTGCCCTTCAGCTTCCCCCACTGGTCCATCCGACCCCCGCCGGGTGGGAGACGGGGGTCTGGGAGTGGGATCGGGAGGGGATTCTGGCCAGCCGTGCCAACACGCTGGCCGAACTGGTGGGGGAGGTGACCGGGGCCGTCCTCCTCCGGGGCGGAGACTATGGCATGCCGACGACCGTTTCAGCTTTCGGGGCGGGAGGGGATCGGATTCGCCTATTCCGAGACGGCATCGAGATGGTTCCTCTGGAGGGGAGCACACCCGATCTGACCCGAATCGGCCTGGCCGGACTCCGCTCCGTCCGGATCGTCAGAAGTGTAGGGGAGCTCCGGATCGAGCTCCAGCGAATCCTGGGGGAGGAAGGTCGCCCCTTCTCGCTGGTGGAGGCAGGGACGGGGGATCTGAACACCAACGTCTTCCGCGGGACCTTCGCCCACCCCCGCGCCTTCGGGGGGAGTCTCTCCCTGGCCCTGGACCGTGTAGACACGAGAGGCCCCTTCGGAAGAGAACCCGGCTCTGGCTCGGGAGGATGGATACGGTATGGCCACGGGATCGGTTCGAGGGGATCGTTGTTGATCGACTACTCCCATATGTCCTCGGACCGGGGTGACCTCTACGCCCCCGCGTCGGTATCCCGGAAGGATTGGTCCGTCAGGAGCCGGTGGAGCCTTCTCCCGGGGCTGGTGGGGGACCTCTTCTACGCAGCGTCCTCCCTGGCGACGGACTCCCTGAGCGGGTTCGATTTCGGGCTGGAATCCCGGCGAAGGTGGGGCGCCGTCCTCAGCTTCGAGAATGCCCGCGTACGCGCCATCAGCCGCATCCAACGGAACTCCGGCGAGGGGCTCTCGGAGAAGAGCGCCTTCCTGGAGGTCGCCGGCGACCTCGGGCCCTTCGGGGGTGTCTCGGGAGAGCTGGAGTGGGAGGATTGGGGGGAGAAGACCGTCAGCCGCAAGAGGCTTCGAGCCTGGACGGCTCCGCTGTTCGGATTCTCACTCTTCGGGGAGCGGGGTTCCGGAACCTGGGGCCTCCCCTACCTGGCCGATCGTCCGCCCTCCGTCTCCGACAGCCTCCAGGGGGAGGAAGATGTCCCCGCCACCGATACCCTCCCCCAGGCCCTCCCGGGACCCAGGTTCTCGGAACATGAGGGGTCACGCATCGGTGTCGGCTACACCTGGCGGGGTCTCCGGGTGGCAGGAGCGAGAGTGTCCGTTGCCTCCGACTCCCTCTTTCTGCTGGGTCTTCCGCCGGATCGAGGGGGGGAGGTGAGACCGGGAGGGACTCGGAAGGGATTCGAGGTGTCCGGGAGAATTCCCCTCTATCCGCAGGGCTTCGCGCTGGTGGGGTCCTACCAGTGGTGGGACCAGGCCGAAGGTGTCTTCGCGTCGCAGCCGGATTCGGCGGGGCAGGGGGGCGGTTCTTCAGAAGAGCCGCTTCCCGAGGAGGAGATGCCCTGGAGGTATCTTCCCAGGCGGAGCTATCAGGGGAGCCTGTCCTTCCACGACAGTTTCTATCCCACCGGGAACCTGGAGGTCTGGTTCGACCTGGGGGTAAAGGGGAGGGACCCCATGACCGTTCCCTTCTCCGAGGCCGTGGAGACCTCCGGAGGCTCTATCTCGGTCCCCACCCTGGTACCATTCTACCAGAGTTGGTTCGTCCGGGTGCAGGTCCGGGTAGTCACGGTCCGTGCCTTCATCATGTGGGAGAACTTTACGGTGCGTCAGCGGAATCAGGATTTCCCGGGCCGGATCCTTCCCCCGAGCCGCTCTCTGTACGGAGTGCGGTGGACCCTGTGGAACTGACGGAGGTGGCCTGAGATGATCCGGAGCATGACGGGGTACGGCGAGGCGGAAAGACGTATATCAGACGGACGCCTCCGGGTGACCATCAAGACGGTCAACCATCGTTTCTTCAACGCCCACCTGCGGACTCCCCCCGGATTCGATCGATTCGAATCCGAGATCCAGAGTTGGCTCAGGCGGCACTTCGCCCGGGGCCACGTCAACTACACCCTGACCCATGAGCGGGAACCAGCGGGCGGAGCCGAGGATCTCCCGACCCTGGACCTGGCGCGAGCCAGGCACTACCGGGACCTGCTGGAGGACCTGAGACAGGAGCTGGCTCTCCCGGGAGAGGTGGAGCTTCAAGCGCTCCTCCGATTCAACGACCTCTTTCAGGCCCCGGACCTCTCCGAGGGGGAGCCGGAGATCGATGGCTCCATTCTGGAGGACGTCACGAAGGAGGCAGCTCGAGCCGCTCTGGAGATGCGGGAAAGGGAAGGGAGCCGACTCCAGGAGGACCTGCTCGAGCGGTTGAAGCGGATGGAGGAGGAGCTTTCCACCATCGAGAAAAGGGCTCCGGAGCGACTTCTGGCGGAACGCGACCGGTTGAGGGATGCCATCAGCGAGCTGGCTGAACAGGCGGAGGTGGACGAGGATCGCCTGGCGAAAGAGGTGGCCTATATGGCCGATCGCTGGGACATCAACGAGGAGTTGGTGCGCTTCCGGGCCCATCTTGGGGCCTTCCGAGAGACTCTCGAGTCCGGCTCCGGTGAGGCGGTGGGGAAGCGGCTGGGCTTCCTGGTGCAGGAGCTGCACCGAGAGGCCAATACCATCGGATCGAAAGCCAACGATCTGGAGGTGTCCCATTCGTCCGTGGCCATCAGAGAAGAGATCGAGCGCCTCAGGGAACAGCTGGAGAACGTGGAATGACGGACCTCGTCCTGGAAGCTCCCCCGGTTGTCTTGTCTGCACCCAGTGGTGTGGGGAAGACCACCATCGCCAGGACCCTGGTGCGCAGGGAGGAGGACTTCGCTTTCTCGGTCTCCGCCACGACGAGATCCAGGAGGAACCGGGAGGTTCATGGGGTGGACTATTGGTTTCTCAGCCGGGAGGAATTCGTGCGGAGGGTTGAGAGTGGGGAATTCGCGGAGTGGGCCGAAGTCCACGGAGAGCTCTACGGCACTCCCCTCTCCAGCCTGGCCGCGGCGGGAAGGGGGGGGCGCCATGTCATCCTGGATATCGACGTCCAGGGCGCGCGGCAGATCCGGGAGGCAGTACCACAGGCGCTCCTTCTGTTTATCTTACCTCCATCGGTGGACATACTCCTTTCGCGCTTGAAGGCCCGAGGGACGGAGGAGGCGCCGGCGATCCGGCGGCGCCTCAGGACGGCCCTGGAGGAGTTGGAGGCCGCCGAGGCTTTCGACTTTTTCGTCGTCAACGACGACCTGGAGCGGGCTATCGGTGAGGTACGAACCATCGCTCGAACTCGCAGGGCTCCACTGGGAGG
>JASFRP010000584.1:0-3362 GCA_050114895.1 Gemmatimonadota bacterium | reverse complement strand
ACCTTCTGGACCGGTGAGCTTCTACCCCTCATCGGCCTGCCGGACATGATCGCCCGCGACCATCGGAAGATCGCCTTCTTCGACATCGGTGAAGAGGATCCGGCCAGGGGCCGGGCCATGTACACCGGCATGGGGATCGGAGAGCACTACGTGGGAGCGGGATGGGAAGACCGGGCACTCCTGGTCCGGGGCCCTGCCCTGCTGAGTCTGAAATACGCGGCACGGGACCTCCTGCTCCAACAGGGTCTCACGGAGGAGGAGATCCCCTATGAGCTCAAACCGCGTCCGCTGGCCCCGGACTACCAGGAGAAGCTTCGAGCCCTGCCCAATGCAAGAGACAATCGGGGGCTGGCCATGGAAGTCCACAACCAGGTGGGATACGCCCAGAAGAACGTAGACGTGCTGAAGGCCGCCCTCTACACCCTCATGCCCGCCGGGTCGGTGATCAAGGCGCCGGACTCCCTCTGGAACCTGCCCCTGTGGGCGTCCATGATGCTGGGGAACGCCCTCCGCGGCGGGCGTTCCCTCATCATCGCACCCTCCATCGCCCATGCCCCCAGTGCGGGGTTCCCCCAGATGTCACGGGCCCAAGAGCTCCTCGCCAGGATGGTGGTTGCCCAGACCATCTTCGGAGATTATCTGACCGATACGGGAGGCATTTTGAAGGTTGGCCTGTACGCTCCGGAGATGGACGCCGGCAACACGCCGGCCAAGATGAGGGCCCTGGCAGCTACTCTCGACGAGAACCCATGGCTTGCGGAGCTATACGGGTTTTCCAGCCGCACCACCGAGGCCCTTCGCGGGCAGGCCGCTGAGCTCGAAGCCGAAGGGTTCAACCGGGAGTACCTGATCTCCCAGGAGGTGGTTCCCGCCAAGCTGCACCTGAAGGCCCACTTCTACGCCACTCCTGAGGCCTGGAATGGACTCCTGGACGGACCGGAAGCAGAGGCTTTCCTGCGGACCTACTTCCGGGGATTGGCAGAGCAGAACCTGGCCCTCTCCGAAAACCGTCTGGCCGACTCCGATATCGAAGCTTTCACCGAGAAGATCATCCCGCCCGGAATGGCTCTGATTCAAGCGCGGGGGGCGGAGATGAGACCCGATGAGATCGCCCGGGCCGCGCTCTTCCTGGCCGTGGGCTCCCATAATCAGAACTACCGAAGCTTCATCATGGATGGAGAGGTGGCCTTCCTGGTGGCCGGCTGGTCCGCTCTTCATGGTCTGCCGGACTTCATCACTTTGGCCGGATTGTCGGTCTGGGTGAACAACCTGGAAGACTTCGAGGCCCTCTTCCCTCGATACGAAGGAATGCAGCGGAAGCTGGGGCGCTGGATGAGGATCGTAGTCTAGACTCAGGAGCCGAAGGGCGGCACATCACGAGCCAGCCCCCCGGGAGCAGGAGATAGCTCTCCCGGGGGGCTGGATGTTACCCCTACCCATGGGTGTACCCCTCCGGTCTACCACTCCTCTACCACTTTTTCGGGTTTCCCATCTCCCGGACGCGTGGCACGGTGTGGGCATGATCCGGGCCGCGCGGCCCTCGCTCCATCCATCCGAGGAAATCTACGTGCCCCCCTCTCACTACCGCATCTGCGTGGCCGGCTCGGCGCCGCGCGCCCTCAGCTGGAAGATGGACCATCTCGGTTTCTCCCAGGACGTCCAGAGCTCCGGAAACACCGTGACGGTCTTCGAAGGGAGAATGAGGGACCAGGCGGCTCTCTTCGGAGTCCTCAACGCCCTGTATTCCTGGCATCAGGTCCTGCTCTCCGTGGAACAGCTCGACCGGGAGGAAAGCAAAGCATGACTGGTCCAGACGTGGCCACTGCAGTCGGAGACTTCGCCGCTGCGCCCGACCCCGCCCGGCACGCCGTCGCCTCGCTCCCGTGGAGCGATCCGCCGGAGCGGAGGAAATCACCTGTTTCCGGGAACCGGTCACCCCTGGCCAGGCCGATGGTGATCCGCCGGAGCCTGCGCCCTCCCTCCCTCCCGAAGGATCTGGTGGACCGTCCCCGTCTCCTGAAGACCCTGGACTCCGGGCGGGAGCTCCCTCTGACGCTCCTTTCGGCACCGGCAGGTTACGGAAAAACAACCCTTCTGAGCCACTGGGTGGCGGACCGATCGATCGAAGCCGCATGGGTGTCCGTGTCACCGGAGCTTGACGACGCCCTGACCTTCCTCACTCACCTGGCGACAGCACTGGGTCTACTGAGCCCGGGAGGGTTCACAGGAAGCGCTCGCCTGCTGAAAACCGCCCACGCCTCTCAGGTCGAGGCTCTGGGCCGCGCCATCCTCAACGACCTGGAGGAGCTCGAGGCCCCATGTTCGGTGGTACTGGATGGCATCGAGGCGATTCATGACCCCTGGACCATGAACTGGCTGTCGAGCCTGCTCCTCCACCCCCCAACCCACCTTCATCTCATCGTTGCAGGGAGGAGAGACCCCTTCCTCCCCATTGCCAGATTACGGGCGAAGGGGGAGGTCGTGGAGGTCCGGGTGAAAGACCTTCGTTTCACCTCCCAGGAGGCCCTTTCCCTTCTGGAGACCGTTGACCACCCGGCCGCGCGGCTCGGAACGGCCGAATCATTGGTCCGGGCCACTGAAGGGTGGATCACGGGGTTGCGGCTGGCGCTCTGCGAGGGGCCGGAGAGCCCGCGATCGGCTGAGGCCTACCGGGTCCTCAACCGACACGTGAGTGAGTACCTGAATTACGAGGTTCTGGAGAGGCAACCGGCAGGTCTGCGGCGAACTCTCCTGGCTCTCTCCATCCCGGAGCGCATTTCCGCACGGGTCTGCGAAGCGGTCTACCGCGTGGCCGTCGCTGCGCCGGAGGAGGAAGCCACGGGGGATGGGATTCTGGAGTGTCTCCATGGATACGGGCTCTTCATGATTCCCCTCGACGAGAGTCATCAGGAGTACCGACTCCATGGAATGGTGCGGGCCTTCCTCCGCAGTCACCTGGAACGGGAGGTCGGGCAGAGGGGAGTGAACGCCATTCATCGGGGTCTCAGCCGCTGGTTCCAGGACGCCGGTATGATCGGCGAAGCGGTGAAGCATAGCGTCACGGCGGAGGACTTCGCTCAAGCCCGATCCATCGTGACCGCACATCTGGAGGAACTGCTGGAGGAGGGCGAGGGATCCACCCTTCGGGAGATGGTCGATCGTTTCCCTGAAGGGGAGGCCGACGGGGCCCCGGACCTCCTGCTAGCCAGGGCATGGGCCGAGTTCCTGCTTGGATCCGGGGAGGCGGCGGAGGCCCTCATCGACCGGGCCGGCGAGCTCCTGGAAACCGAAGAAGAAAGTGATTGGACCCAAACCGTCAGGGCACAACTTGCGGCCTTCCGGAGCGCTCTCTGCCATTCCCG
>JASFRP010000583.1:0-3369 GCA_050114895.1 Gemmatimonadota bacterium | reverse complement strand
GGGGTGATCTGATCCTCAGCGGTGAGCGGAGTGTATATGTCGTCTTCGCTCTCCTCGCCATCGCGTCACTGGCCATCACCAATGCCTTCCTGACGGACCAGTTCCAGTACTATTACGTCGCGAATTACTCCAACCGCGATCTGGACACCTATTTCAAGCTTTCCGGCCTCTGGGCGGGGCAAAGGGGCTCCCTGGTGTTCTGGGCGGTGCTCCTGGCCTTCTTCGCCTCCGTCACCGTGTTCCAGAACCGGAACAAGAACCGGGAGTTCATGCCCTACGTGGTGGGGGTCATCCAGGGGATCCTCGGCTTCTTCCTGGTGGTTCTCCTCTTCGCGAAGGTGAATCCCTTCCAGCAGCTCGGGTTCGTCCCACCGGACGGCGCCGGCCTCAATCCCCAGCTCCAGAACTATTGGATGACGATTCATCCGCCGGTTCTCTACCTGGGCTTCACCGCATTCGCCATCCCCTTTGCTTTCGCCATGGCGTCCCTCTTGAACGGACGCACCGATTCCCGGTGGATCGTGGTGACGCGGAGGTGGACCCTCGTGTCATGGTTCTTCCTCACCAACGGGATCATCTTCGGGATGCGTTGGGCCTACGAGGAGCTGGGGTGGGGAGGATACTGGTTCTGGGACCCCGTGGAGAACGCTTCCCTCTTGCCGTGGCTCACGGCCACGGCCTTTCTCCACTCCATCATGATCCAGGAAAACCGGGGGATGTTGAAGATCTGGAACATGTCCCTGGTCCTCCTGACCTTCCTCCTGACCATATTCGCCACCTTTCTCACCCGCTCGGGTCTCATCGAGTCGGTCCACAGCTTCGCTCAGAACACCAGCATCGCCCTCATCTTCCTGGCGTTCATGGGGAGCATCTTCATCGCCTCGGTCGTCCTCATCATCTACCGGTTGCCCGGTCTGAGGGCCGAGAACCAGATCGAATCGTTCCTTTCCAGGGAGGCGGCCTTCCTCTTCAACAACCTGGTGCTGCTGGGCGCTGCCTTTGCCGTCCTCTGGGGAACGATCTTCCCCCTGGTCAGTGAGGCCGCCACGGGGCAGCCGGTGGCGGTAGGTCCCCCCTTCTTCAACCGGGTGAACATCCCCATCGGACTCATTCTCCTGGCTCTCACGGGGATCGGACCGGTGATCGCCTGGCGACGAGCCACCAGACGCAATCTCAAGCGGAACTTCGCCATTCCCGTGATTCTGGGGCTGGTGGTCGTGGCCGTCTTCCTGGCCATGGGTGCCAGGAACGGCTACGCGCTGGCTACCTTTGGAATCTCCACCTTCGTGTTGGCCATCGTCGCCACCGAATTCTGGAAGGGAACGAGGGCTCGGGCTCGCATCGAGGGTGAGGGATTCGGACCGGCCCTGATCCATCTCATCGGGAGGAACCGCCGGCGCTGGGGTGGTTACATCGTCCACGTCGGTGTGGTGCTGATCTTCACGGCCTTCGCTGGAAGCGCCTTCGATGTGGAGGTGAGGAAGGTGCTGAACCCAGGCGAGACCGTGACGGTGGCGTCCCCCTTCGGGCACACCTACACTCTCGTCTATGAGGGCATCTCCTCGTCGGTGGAGGAGAACTTCGATCAGTGGGTGGCTCTCATGTCGGTTCAGAGGAACGGGGAGCCGGTGGGGGCCATGACCACCTCGCGTCGGTTCTACCGGGTGAACCGGCAGATGGTGACGGAAGTGGGGATTCGGTCCACCGCATTGGAGGACCTCTATGTCATCCTCGCCGATGTCGAGGACTTCGAGGGCATGGTTGGGAATGACCCCAATGCCCAGCGGATCGTGGTTCAGGTCATGGTGAACCCATTGGTGGGCTGGATCTGGTACGGCGGGGTGATCATCACCATCGGCGCCCTGATCGCTCTCTGGCCGGCGGCCGAGGCTCGTCGCCGGTCCGCGGCCCTTGAACCTGCCATAGCGGGAGGCTCATGATGGTCATCCTCGGAGCACTCCTCCTGGTGGGGATCTCCGTCTTCCTCATTCTTCAACCCATCGTCGCCGGCAGGGAGGCACCTCTTTGGAGCTCCGGTGAAGAGCCTACGGAGGCTCAGTTCAGAAAACGCGTGTCCCTGCTCCAGCTCCGGGACGCCGAGTACGAATTCGCCATGGGCAAACTGGGGAAGACGGACTACGAGATGCTCCGGAGAGAGCTCTCTGCAGAGGCCCTTGCGGCCATTCGGGAGGAGGAGGCGGAAGCGGAGGGTCGCACATCGGCAGACTACGCTGAAGCCAGTGCGGACATCGAGGAGGAGATTGCCCAGGTGCGAATCCGCCTGAGGGGAGGATCCTTCTGCTCGGAGTGCGGGCATCCGAATCCCGGGGGGAGCCGTTTCTGCGCAGAGTGTGGCACACCGCTCCGGGTCCCTGAACCTTCGGGCCAGGGTCAGGCATAGCCTCGACGCCCGTGGAAGCCTCTCCGGTAAGCACCAACCCGGGCCCTTCTGAAGGGTCCCTTGTCCATCTCGAACCCGTCCTGAAGGCTTCTGGATTGGTGAGGGAATTCGGGCCACTCCGGGCGGTGGACGGTGTCGGGTTCTCCCTGGGAGCGGGCCAGCTCATGACCGTCTTCGGCCCCAATGGGGCCGGGAAGACCACCCTCCTCCGGATCCTGGCTGGAGCTCTTCACCCTTCGGCGGGTGAGGTCTTCCTCAGAGGCAGAAAACTGAGAGTGGCCGACTCCGAGTGGCACCGCAGAATCGGCGTGCTCTCCCATCAGTCTTTTCTCTACGGCCACCTGACCCTGGAGGAGAATCTCCACTTCTTCGGCCGGCTCTTCGGCCTGAAGGACCTGGGAACGAGGGTTCCCCGGCGCCTGGAGCAGGTGGGCCTCGGGGGGCGGGGCAAATCCCTTGCCCGTACGCTGTCCCGGGGGATGAGGCAGCGACTGGCTCTGGCTCGAAGTCTCCTGCACGATCCGAATTTCGTTCTTCTGGACGAGCCCTACACCGGCCTGGATGCTCATGCCGCGTCGGTCTTGAGGGGCGTCCTGGCTTCTCTGAAGGACGGCCACAGGACTGTGATTCTGGTGACCCACAACATCTCCCAGGGGCTGGAGCTGGCGGACCGAGTAGCCATCCAGGTCCGGGGTCGTTTCGTCTTCCTGGACGACCGTTCGGCGGTGGACGCCGGGAGTTTCGAGCAGTTCTATCGGGAGCGGGTGGAGGAGGTGTTGTGATGGACTACCTCCGTCAGGTCAATGCCATCATCTGGAAGGATCTCGTGGTGGAGCTCAGGACCAGGGAGCGGGTTGCTGCCATGGGGGGGTTCACCGTTCTCGTGGGAATCCTGTTCAACTACGCCATCGATCCCACAGTGGTGGAGCCGCAGGCCATCGCTGCGGGGCTCATCTGGATGACGATCA
>JASFRP010000582.1:0-3372 GCA_050114895.1 Gemmatimonadota bacterium | reverse complement strand
GAACCCTTCAGCCCGGATCCGGAGGCCGGGGTCCACCCGCCAGTCGGCACCCCCGACAACCTGCCAGTTCCGGAGCTGTCTCAAGCCGGCATTCACCCTCACCCCGTCCTCCTCCACACTCAGGGCTAGCTTCGAGGGAGACTGGTGGAAGAGCCCCCCGGCAAGAGTGAGATCCACATCGGCGCCGGCAGCGTACCGGAGGCTCGCCCTGGGGCTCAGGCTCCAGGAATCGTCCAGAGCCGAGACGCCATCCGACCGCAGACCCGCGGTGGCCGTCAATCGACCGGGACGCCAGGTCGTCTGACCCCAGAATGCCGGCTTCCAGAAACCCACCTCGGCATCGTATCGGACATCCCTGTCCAGGATTCCTCCCGGGATCGCCCGCTGCAAGACCTCTGCATCTATGGAGGCCCGGACCAGCTCTCCACCTACGCTCAGGCGTAGCTCCGGCCCCATCCCCAACTCCCCCTGTACCTCCAGACGGGTCTCCCGCTCCAGGCTGTTGTTGGTCAGGACTGTTATTCCGAGAGCGTCATCGTCGGCGAAGCGGTAGTCGGTGAAGGAATGCCCGGCTCTGAGGCGGACAATGCCTTCGGCCCCCAGAAGGCGTCGGTAAGTCCCACCGACCGTGTAGCTCTTCTGGTCATTGTCCAGGACGCTCTGATAGATCTCCTTGTCCTCGTAGTCGGCGTTCTCCCCCGGTTGAATGATGCCGAACTCGTCGATGGCCCCGATGCCGGTGAAGGTGAACCGGTCCCGCGGTGTAGGCTCCCAGTTCAAGCTGAACTGGCCATCCCAGTAATCGGGGCGGATGGGAAGGTCCAGGGCTTCAAAGAGAAACTGGAGGTAGGAGCGACGAACGCTGAGGAGCCAGTTGGCCTCGGTACCCATGGGTCCGTCCAGGGTGAGGCCGGCCTCGCTGGCCCCCAGTGTGACATCTCCGGCAATTCCATCCTGGGTACCGGGGCGGTTCTCGATGAGGAGCACGGAGGACAGGGCATCGCCGTATTGCACGGGGAAGGCACCGGTAAAGAAGGTGGCGTCCTGGACGAAGTCGGCGTTCACCAGGGCCAGGGCCCCACCCGCCGTCCCCTGGGTGGCGAAATGGTTGATCTGGGGAATTCGGATCCCGTCCAGGTAGTAGGCGTTCTCCCCGGGCCCGCCGCCACGTACCAGGAGGTCGTTTCGGTTGTCCACTCCACCCAACACACCGGGAAGGGATAGCAGGGAGCGGGAGATATCCCCGATGCCTCCGGGGTTCCTTCGTATCTCCACTTCGGTGAGGCGTTGGGTGGAGGTGGGGGCGTCCTCCCGCCCCTGAAAGGCATCCGCCTGCACGGTGATCCCCTCCACCTCGATGGCGGCGGGCCTCAATTCCAGCAACACGAAGGTCGGCCTGCTCGTCCGGGCCATGACGCTGGTCTCCACCGCTGGAGCATACCCCAGATAGGTGGCCTCCAGGCGGACCATTCCCGGCCTGACACCCTCGATGCGGAACCGACCCTGGTCGTCGGAGAGGGCCTGGAGCCCCTGGGGTTGTACGGCCACCACGGCTCCGGCCAGGGGAGTCCTGGTCTCCCGGTCCAGGATCCGGCCCGTGACAGTGGCGGTCTGGGCCGAGGCCGCGCCAAGAGGCAGGAAGATGGAAGGGATGAGGAGCACCACCCAGGTGGTGCCTGGAATGCCGTGCGTTCTCATAGCGAGGTGCCCCCCCCGCATCCACGGGGTTCCTACCCTCCGAGGGCCCTTCCTCCTCTCCTCCTGGCCAGTGAATGTCCCGGGCTGATTGACTCACGGGGCCGGAATGATAGGGTTATCTGCAGGCCGGCCCCCTGCCCGCGTTCCGGACATTCGAGAAGAGAGGATAAGCCGACGGCGGCGAAGAGTCGAGGAGGTCCATGCATCACCAGAAGACGTCACGGGAAGTTCCGAAGGTCCTCTCCTGGAGGACGCCCCGAGGGGCCTTCCTCGGGATGGCCATTCTAGGTGTCCTTGGAACCCCGCCACTCGGTTTCCGCCCTCACGGTCGTGTCCCGATGCTACCGGTGCAGGAGACAAGCTCCATGCTACGGAGCGGCACCTTCACCACGGTCACCGGTGAGGTCGTCCGGACGGACACCCTCGCAGGACGGGTGATCCTGGTGAACGCCTGGGCGACCTGGTGCGGTCCCTGCGTCCTGGAGACGCCGGGGTTCCAGCGGGTCCAGGACGATCTCGGAGAGCGGGGCTTCCTGGTCATCGGGATCTCGGCGGACCAGGAAGGGCCCGAGGCCGTTCGTTCCTTCGTGGAGGAGATGGGGATCACCTATCCCGTCACTTTCGGACCTCACCCTGTCCTGGGGCTTCTCGCGGCTGAGGTGCGGGGACTTCCCACTTCGCTTCTCCTCGATCCGGACGGACGAATCGTCCGGAAGGTGGAGGGCGTGTTCCCTGAGGAGGAACTGAGACGCGCCGTGGAAGAGCTCCTGGGGGGAGACACGTCGTAGACCCAGCCCCGGCGACTCGGCGCCCCTTCCCCTTTTCCTTATCTTTTCCCCCAGAATGGATTCACCTTCTTCCGGGGCTGGTGCGAGGCCCGGCCGGAGCGTGGGTCCGGTGACCATCGGCGTCCCGAAGGACGGAGAACCGGGAATACGGATCGAGAAGACGAGATCATGCTGGCCAGAATCAGGAAATGGCGCCCCTCGAAGTGGGACATCCTCTTCATCGCGGCAGTCGTCGGGATCGTGGGCTATCGGCTCCAACCCCAGCTTCGGGCTGCGCTGGGCATCGGAGCCGAGGACACTGAGGTCTCCAGCGGAGGCATCCAGACGCTGGACGGGAAGATCATCACCCTGGAGGGCCTCGAGGGGAAGGTGGTACTGGTGAACGCCTGGGCCACCTGGTGCCCGCCCTGCGTCCTGGAGATGCCCGGCTTCCAGCGGGTCTACGAGGACTACAAAGACCAGGGCTTCACCGTTCTCGGGATCTCCCGGGACGAGGGGGACCCGGATGACGTCCGGGCCTTTCTCGCGGAAAAAGGCATCACCTACCCCGTGGCCATGGCCTGGCAGGCCAGCTTGAAGGGGTTCGGGGAGGTCGGGGGGCTGCCCACCTCCTACCTCATCGGACGAGACGGGAAGATAAAGCACCGGGTGGAGGGGCTCTTTGCCGAGCCGGCTCTCAGGATGGCCGTACGTCAGCTCCTGGACGAGGAGTCACCCGGCGGAGAGCCCGGCACCGGCCCCTGAGGACTCCACCTCCTCCTCGTTCCGGACCCTCCCCGGCATCGGCAGTGAGAGAACCCAGAAGAAGGTCGCCGCCAGAACTTCGAACCCCAGGATGTACCAGGGCCAGTCACCCACGAGGAGGGGGCTGCTTCCTCCCGGCTTC
>JASFRP010000581.1:0-3372 GCA_050114895.1 Gemmatimonadota bacterium | reverse complement strand
GGACCCGGAAGCGGAGAGGGCGGACCTGGGCCCGAAGCCCCAGAAGAGGGGGGAGATGGAGGCGGTGAAACGGGGCCTGGGAGGGGTGTGGGTGACCCTCGCTACTCTTTGTCTTGTGGGGGGGGTGATCTTCGGCGCCTCTCGGGGTTGGGACCTGGAGCGAGTCGAGAGCCTCCTCCTGGTGGTCTTCCTGGCGGGTGGCTTTCTCCTGATGCTCCTGGGAATATGGGGACGCCTGGGTCGGGGGAAGCTGGGAGAGCCAACGGTCCAGCTGAGCACCACCGAGCTCCGCCTGGGAGAGGCCATTCTGTTCAGCGTGGCCCTCAGGCCCGAACGGCGCACGGAGCTTCGCTCCCTGGACGCGATCCTGGAGTGCGAGGAGCGCGTGGTCCACGGCCATGGCCAGTACCGCTCCCATCGAAGGAAGGTCGTCTACGAGAAGCGACTTTCACTGGCTCAGGACCTCATCGTCGAGCCCCATCGGGGCCTACGGCGGAAGGGCACCCTCACCCTGCCGGAAGACGGGTCGCCGTCCTTCGGTGCCCCGGACAATCAGGTGGTCTGGTGGCTCCGGTTTCAGGGCGACATCGTGGGATGGCCCGACTGGAAAGAGCCGTTCCTGTTGACGGTCCGGCCTTGAGGCGTCGGCTGGCGGGCTGGTAACCGGTGGCTGCCTCACTCCGATGGCATCGTGAACAGCTGGGCGTAGAGGTCGATTCCGTACCAGAGGTTCCAGACTCTCAGGTTCTCGTCCGGGGCGTGCTGAAGATCATCGTGGTTGGCAATGGGGACGATGAGAATCGGCTTCTTCTGTCCCTCGGTGAAGAGGTAGAGAGGCAGGGAGCCCCCCATGCCCGGTGCAAGGACCACCTCCTCGCCGCCCGCCGCCCTCCTGGCCGCCGCAACCACATCCTGGAGGATGGGTAGCTCCATGCTGGAGCGGGCTGCCGGATACCCGTTGGACCCTCGGTCCACCCTGGCGATCCTGGGGTAGCGGAGACGGGTTTCCATGTCCGGGTCCTCCCGGACGATGTGGTACCCCTCCTTGCGAATGTGGGCCTCCACCAGGTCTTGCATCTGCACGGGGTCGTTTCCCTTCACCAGGCGCATTCCCAGCGTCGCCGTGGCTGTGGCGGGAATGACGTTCCTGGCCAGGCGCCCCGTGTTCCCACTGGAAAGCCCCCGGATCGTCAGGGAGGGCAGCATCAGGCGCTCCGCCAGCGTCGCCCCGCCCCCTTCCGTCCAGGCCAACCCCAGCTCCTCCTTCAGTTCCTCGTCGTATCTCGGGAGCCGGTTCAGAGCTTCCCGTTCGAAATCGCCGATGGGCTCCACCGAGTCATAGAAACCCTTGACGAGAACCGTGCCGTCTTCCGCCTTCATGGAGGCCAGCAGGTGCGCCAGCATCTGCCCGGGAACCGGAACCCAACCTCCATAGTGACCGCTGTGCAACGGTCGGATGGGACCGTAGACCGTCACCTCCATCCCCGTCACCCCGCGGACTCCGAAGGCCAGCAGTGGGCGTCCGCTCTGATGCACCGGGCCGTCGAAGAGGAGCCACACGTCGACGTCTTCCACCAGTCCCTGGAACTCCTCCAGGTACCGGCCCAGGTTGACGGATCCGGCCTCTTCCTCCCCTTCGAAGAAGAAGACCAGGTTCGAGGTGGGTGCTACGCCGCCCTCGCGGAACGCCTCCAGGGCGGACAACATCGCCCCGATGGGGGTCTTGTCGTCGCCCGCGGACCGGGCGTAGATGCGCCACTCCGGGTCCACGGTATCTCCGTCTTCGGGGAACGGGATGGCTTCTCCCCCGGACTCCATGGAGCGGGAATAGAGAACGGGGGTCCACGGGTCGTGGGTCCAGTTCGTGGCGTCGGCAGGCTGGCCGTCGTAGTGAACGTAGAGACCCAGGGTCCGTGTGGCGTCCGGAGCCCGAAGCTCCCCGAAGACAATGGGGTTTGCCCCGGGAAGGGTCAGGAGGCGGGCATTCACGCCCAGGCGGGCCAGGGCGTCGCGAATGTACTCGGCGTTCCTCCAGATGCCCGCCGAGTCGGAGGCGACGTTGGGAAGGGAGAGGAGCGCGGCGTATTCCCTGAGGATCCTGGGTCCATTGGCCTCCCGGAACGCCCGAGCCACCTCGGCGCCGGACGTTTGAGCCTGGACCTTGGCGGGGGGGCGAAGGGCGAATACCGCCAGGACGATTAGGCACGAGGTCATGGAACGTGTGAACATGAAGCTCTCCGGGAGGATTCTGTCGCGGGACCGGGACTCCGGCGGTATCGGCATCCAGGGGAGGATGTCCAGGAAAGGCGCCGGAGGCAAGCGGGAGGCTTAACGATTTCGGTCGTCCGGGGGTCCAGGGAGATGCCGGGGGGGGGCGCTCTCTCCGGGAGCGGCCGGAGTTCCCTCCGGGCTGACCGACCAGATCGAGAAAGGACGTCGAATCATGCTTCCTCAACGTCTCCTCCCTGCCGCCCTGGCCGTGGCCGCCCTCGCGGGGCTTTCGTCCTGCGGGGTTGGGCCCGGCCCGGACCTTTCGGGACCCCAGGGTCCCTCCTTCATCGCCGCCTATTCGGGTGATTGGGTCCTGCTCCGGGTGGAGTCCGACGACCTGGATGTGGAGCTCCGGGAGGCCATGGCCGAAGCTCCGAGGGAGATGCCGGCGGGCGGTGGTGGAATGACCGGAAGGCGCGGGGGCCGCACGCCCACGGGTGGTGGCATGACCGGCGGCCGAGGGGGCGGGATGCCGGGGGGCGGATTCTCCGGCGCAGGTGCCGTCGACCCTGAGCAGATGCGTCGGGTGATGGCGGCGACCCAGGCCATTTCCAGGACGGAGACGGAGCTCGGCCTCACGCTCCGGGCGGATGTCGCATCCCTCCGACCGGTGGATCGGGCAGCCCTCGTGCTGCCTCTGAGCGGGGAGGAGGAATCGGTGGTGGACGGGGACGTGGAGTACTTCGCCACCGCGAAGTGGACGGAGGAGGGGTTGGTGATCGAACAGAAGGTGGATGGCGGTGGGAGGGTGAAGGACAAGCTCCACGTGGACGAAAAGGGCCGGCTGGTGATGGAGCGGGAGATCGACGCACTCAGGGGAGGGAAGGTGAAGGGAACCCTCCTCTACAGGCGAAAGGAGGGGTAGGTCGAGACCCGACGCCGGTCATCGGGGAGACGCGGCGGGGGAAAGTCGGTGGACTCGCCGTCGCTCTTTCCACCGACCGCCGTCCGTCCCATGATCCTCGGTGCCGGTGATGGCGAAGCCGGAGCTGGGGAGTCGAAGCGTGAAAGGGGACGGCATGGACAGGTTGGTGAATCTCAGGAGCGACACCGTATCCAAGCCCACCGAGGCCATGCGGAAGGCCATGGCCGCTGCGGACG
>JASFRP010000580.1:0-3375 GCA_050114895.1 Gemmatimonadota bacterium | reverse complement strand
GCAGAGGGGCCTGGATCCTGGACGACATCCAACCGCTGGTGGAGCTCACGACGGCCATGGACGCCCCGGTCTACCTCTTCGATATCCACGAGTCTACGGACTGGGAGTCCTGGAATCGGGACTCGAACCTGGGGCGCAGCACCTTCCAGGGGGAGAACCCCCAGGAGGGCGCCTACATCGACTTCTGGCTGTCAGAGGAGACGGCGGGAGATAACGGCGCCCAGGTCACGGTCCGGATCACCGAGCCGGGGGGCAGGATCGTGCAGGAGATGGGCTCTCTTCGGGGCGAGGCCGGTGTCAACCGGGCTATCTGGAACTTCACGTACGACGGGGCCGAACCCATCCCCGGAGAGGAGCGAGGCGGTGGGCGATTCGGGTCCTCGGGACCCCCGGCGGCTCCCGGCACCTACGTGGCGACCGTCGTGGTTGGAGACCAGGAGGTGAGCAAGGAGTTCCGGTTCCGGGGAGACCCGGCCGTCACGATCTCTCAGGATGAATACAGGGCCCGAACCGACGCAGCTCTGCGGGGGAGAGCCATCGAGTCCCGCTTGAACGGGATGATCGGTGCACTCGTGACCATGAGCTCGCAAATCCAGGATCTCGTGGGAGCCATGCGGGGGAAGGATGTAGCGAACGCGACCCAAATCCGCGAGCAGGCTTCCGTAGCCCTGCAGGCCATCGGCGACCTGGAGAACGAGCTTCGTCGCCCTCCTCCCCGGATGGGATACCGCCAGTGGCCCCGGTTGGCTGAACAGCTCTCCTTCGTCACCAGAGGAATTGCCCAGGCACAGGCCCGGCCCACGGAGGGACAGCTTCAGGTCCTGGGTGAGATCGAGGAGGCCCTGGAGGCCCGGGCCGCCGACCTTCGTCTTCTGATCGACGGCCCGGTGGCGGCGTTGAACCGCCTCCTGGAGGGCCAGCCAGCCGTCTGGAGCGGCTGGTCAGGGTGAGGTAGGAACTCGACCTTCCTGGAAGGTCGGTCGAGCCGATATGAACCGGCGGCAATCCCGGAGAACCGCCGACCGGTGGGGAAGACCGCATGCGGGGTGGATTGTGGCGCTGCTATGAGCCACCCTCTATCGCGGCCATGGTGTTGACCTCGGGTCGGCCATTGCCGTCTACTCCGACGGCGGCTCTCGTGTCCCCAAGGGCGTCGCTGAATACGATTCGGGAAGCCCCGTCCGGCGTAAGTGCCAGGACTGAGCGTGCAATCGATCCTGCATCGGCAAAGACCAGCGTGGTGGTTCCGTCCGGCAGGAACCCGAGGATTGCCCGCGTGTCCCCGTTCTCGTCCAGGAGACTCACGCCGGGGGAACCGTCTACCAGAACGCTGAGACGCAGCCGGGCCCGGGCACCGTCGTCCCTGAGCGAAAGGCTCACGTTCCCGTCCTCCCCGACCCGGAGAGCGGCCCGCTCCAGCCCTTCCCCATCCCGGAGAACCAGTGCCCGCATCTCCAGCTCGGGATAGACCTCTCCCCTCACCAACGCATCCCTGGCGCGCGTGAGGCCGAGGATGGAGAGGCCCAGGGCCACAACGGCCGTCAGAAGACTCGCCGACCGAAGCCGCCGCCGGGCATGGATGTTGTTCTCCAGAGCCTCCATCCGCCGATCCAGGGTGGCGTGAAGCTCCCGAACGCGATATTCGCGATCCCGATCCGTATGGGTCATGGTGTCAGTCCTTTCTCGGGAGGATCTTTCTCCGGCATCTCCCCCGGTGCCATGGCCACGAAATACGATTCGCACGCCTGCCTCAGCAGGCCCGGTGAAAGGTCTGGCTCCATCCCCCTGAACAGGGCAATGTCCCGGAGGTGGCTCAGGATGTCTCTGGGGTGGCAGCCCCGGGGGATGGCCTTTCCGGGCTCATAGAATTCTCGCCGGACCATCTCCGGAGCCGCCGGATCGAAGGGGATCCCCTCCTCCTCACAGCACCGGGAGAAGATCTCGTCGAACTGCCGGGGATCGGGATCGGAGACCCGGATCTTGTAGTGGATCCTCCGAAGAAAGGCTTCCTCCACCAGCTCCCAGGGCTCGATGTTCGTGGAAAAGACCACCAGGCAATCGAAGGGCACGGCGATCTTCTTCCCGCTCTCCAGGCTGAGGTAGTCCACCCGGTGCTCCAGGGGGACGATCCACCGATTCAAGAGGTCCCGAGGACGCACCCTCTGCCGCCCGAGGTCGTCGATGACCAACACCCCCCCGTTCGCTTTCAGCTGAATGGGGGCCTGATAGGTCCGGCCAAATGGGTCATACCGGAGATCTAGCTGGGAGAGCTCCAACTCCGCCCCGGCCATTGCTACCGGACGCTTCACCTTCACGAAACGTCGGTCATGCCTGGGGAGATCCCTGAAGAGTGTCGGGCCCGGAGGGTGCTCCCACGAAGAGTCCTCCAGCGGCTCCAACGCCTCGTGGAACACAGGGTCGTAGAGAACCATGATGTGCCCGTCCAGGTCTACCGCGTGGGGCACGAAGAACGCTTCTCCGAACAACTCCGCCACCGCCTCGGCGATACGGGTCTTCCCGTTGCCTGGGTCACCGTAGAGGAAGAGGGATTTGCCCGAGTTCACCGCAGGGCCCAGGAGATCGAGGAATCCATCGGGGAGAACCAGATCTGAGAGGCCTTCCTCCAAAAGCTCCCTCCGGATGCGAACCGTCTCCACCGATTGTCTCAAGACCCAATCGACGTATTGCTGGAACGGCACCGGGGCGGGCCCGACGTACCTGCTGGCCTGAGCCTCCTCTCCGGCCCGTTCCCTTCCCTTCCCCGTGAGAGCGAAAGAGTAGGAGCTTCGGGCGGGTCCATCCGTTTCCTTGACCTCCAACATCCCGGACTTCTGAAGATCCATGAGGAGGTCGTCGACAAGGGAGAACGGGAGGCCCAGCGCGTCGGAGATCCCGAACCCCGAGAGGGTCCCTCGCTGCTGCACCGTCTTCAGGAGAAGACCCACCAGGAGGTCTCGGGAAAGCCCCGTCTCCCCCAGGGAGCGTGGAATCGGTGGCACGGCCAGATCCAGGCCTCGCCCCGGAGCCTCGGAGGGTCCCATCGGGGTCTCCTGGCCTGCCTCAAGGCCATCCTCCCGCGAGCTCGCAGTGATCTGTGCCTCCTCTTCCTCCATCGCATGCGGGGAAGGAACCCTCTCCTCCGACCCTTCACCGGCACCCTGGGTCTTCGAGAGGAGCTTCGAGGCCAGATTCGAGTCTAGAAAGGAGCTCATGGTCTTGCATCCTCCAGGCTCAGGGTATCTCCGTCATGGGAGTCCGTGGCGGCAAGCGTCCCCACCGGAAGCTCCAGCGTGGCGTGGACGTCCTTGCCTCCGATGGCAAAATGCCCCGGGGGCATGTCGGCTCTCGTCTCCACGATCCTTCCCCGCCCGTCCA
>JASFRP010000579.1:0-3375 GCA_050114895.1 Gemmatimonadota bacterium | reverse complement strand
CGTCGCGGGTTTGAAGGAGAGGGTCCAAGGAAGGGCCAAGGTCGTGGCCAAGATCGAGAAGCCGGAGGCTCTGGATTGGATCCACGAGATCCTGGAGATCTCGGACGCGGTGATGGTTGCCCGGGGGGACCTGGGTGTGGAGCTGCCCTTCGAGCAGGTTCCCCTGGCACAGAAACGGATCATCCAGCTGGCCAACTACCGGGCCCGGCCGGTGATCACCGCCACGGAGATGCTGGAATCCATGATCGAGGGGTCCCGTCCCACCAGGGCCGAGGCTTCCGACGTGGCGAATGCCATCCTGGACGGCACGGGTGCGGTCATGCTTTCGGGAGAGACCGCCGTGGGAAAGAGCCCCGTCCGGGCGGTGGAGGCCCTGGTTCGTATTGCCGAGGAGATCGACAGGAGCCGCGCCATGCATCGGGGGGCCATCTATCTCCCCATGGAAGAGATTCCGGAGCGATCGGGTGCGTCTCGGAGAGAGCACGCAGTGGCGTCCGCATCGGTGGAATCGGCCCGGACGCTGGGCGCTGCCGCCATCCTGGCCCTGACCCGAACCGGATTCACGGCTCAGCTGGTGGCCAGCTACAAGCCCCCGGTACCCGTTTTCGCCGTATGCACCGATCCCCTCGTGTTCCGCCAACTGAGGGCCGTCTGGGGCGTGACGCCCATTCTGGCGGATGTCGCTGAGGCCACCTACGACAGCCTCTGCCTCTTCGGCCGTGAGGCGGTGATGGCCGCCGGGGCGGGAAGGGAGGGGGATTCGGTAGTGGTGACGGCGGGCTACCCCTTCCATACCGCCGGCTCCACCAATACGATGCGAGTGGAGCGACTATGATGCCACCGGGGTGGGGAGAGCGTATCTCCCGGTCCGAGCGGTGAACCCGCCTCCCCACTCCGACCCCTGCGCGGGAGTCACGCGTGAAGCTCACTTTCCTCGGCACCGGAACCTCCTTCGGGATCCCCGTCATCGGGTGTCGGTGCCCCAGGTGCACCTCTCCCGATCCCCGGGACCGGCGTACCCGCCACGGCGCGCTCCTTCAACTGCCCGAAGGCCGGCTCCTGGTCGACCTTCCTCCGGAGCTACGCCTTCAGCTGGTGAGGGAGGGAGTAGGGCTCATCGACTCGGTGTGGCTCACCCACCTCCATGCAGACCACGTCCACGGGGCGGACGACCTCCGCATCTTTCGGTTCCGATCCAGGAAGGACATGCCCGTGTACTGCCCGGACGGCTCTCACTGGGAGCTGCTCCGTCGCTTCCCGTATGTCTTCGACGAAGCAATCCAGGCTCCACCAGGAAGCACGATCCCACAGTTCCGGCTCACTGGTTTCCGTCCTTTTGAGCCGGTGGAGATCCTGGGCCGCTCCTTCCTCCCTCTCCCGGTCCCCCACGGGCCCAAAACCGTCTTCGGCTTCCGGGTCGGAAACCTCGGCTATATCACCGACGGGAAGAGCCTCCCGCCCCGCACGCTGGACGCCTTGAGGGGAGTGCAGGTCCTGGTGTTGAACGCACTGTGGTGGGGCAATCCTCACCCCACACACTTCAACGTCGAGGAAGCCATCGCGGCGGCCAGAGCGGTGGGGGCGGAGCGGACCTTCCTGACGCATCTGACCCATGAAGTCGGCCATCAGGCCCTATTGGACGATCTCCCCGACGGCGTGGAACCGGCTTTTGACGGCTTGACGGTGGATCTGGGGGAGGGGCCCTAGAACGGGGGCAGCGTCGGGCGTTTCCGGGACCCGCGGCCCTGCCACGGAACACGCGCCCGCCCTTGCCTTGATTCGGAACCTACTCGGAGGAGTGAGAACCATGACGCCGGTATCATTGGACTTCACGAACATGATGGCCCCCAGCCTCGGGGGGGTGGGAGTGGACCCTGGAGAGATGGGGGGCGCATTGGCGGAGGCGTTCCGGAAGGCCCATGAGGACGTGGCGGCTCGTCGGGATGCCGGGGAGATCGGCTTCTTCGACCTTCCGGAAGCCACGGCGTCGGCCAAGGCCATCCAGGATCTCGCGGACTCCTTTGGCCAATGGTTCGAGAACATCGTCGTCCTGGGCATCGGAGGCTCCGCCCTGGGAACCACCACCCTGCGGGATGCCCTCCTGGGGCCCCACTGGAACGAGCTGGACGAGGAAGCGCGAGACCATTATCCAAGGCTCTTCGTCCTGGACAACGTCGACCCTCGATCGGTGGCCGGCCTCCTGGATCGTCTGGACCTCCGCCGGACCCTGTTCAATGTGGTGAGCAAGTCCGGCTCCACCGCCGAAACCATGTCCCAGTACCTGGTGGTGGAAGGCCGCCTTCACGAGGCCCTGGGGGAGGAACCCACCAAGGGTCACTTCCTCTTCACTACCGATCCGGAGGCCGGAATCCTCAGGGAGATCGCAAACGACGAGGGTGTCCCTGCACTGGAGGTTCCGGGGAACGTGGGTGGGCGCTTCTCCGTGCTTTCGGCCGTGGGGCTCCTGCCCGCGGCCATCGTGGGCATAGACATCGGACAGGTGCTCCGTGGGGCGAGGGAGATGAGTGAGCGTTGCCGCACGCCGATCCTGGCGGAGAACCCGGCGGGGATTCTCGCCACGCTCCTTCATCACGCCGACGTCTCCCAGGGTGCGTCCATACATGTGCTCATGCCCTACTGCGACCGACTCGGTTCCTTCGCGGCCTGGTTTCAGCAACTCTGGGCGGAGTCTCTGGGGAAGGCCAAGGACCGGGAGGGAAGTGACGTCAACCGAGGCCCCACCCCACTCCCGGCATTGGGGGCCACCGACCAGCATTCTCTGCTTCAGCTCCTCATGGAGGGCCCGCGGGACAAGGTGGTCATCTTCGTGAGTGTGGGTGGCGCCCAGGACGCGGTGGAGATCCCCAGGATTCGAGAGGAGTTCCCGGCCTTGAGCTACCTGGGTGGCCACACGCTGGAGGAGCTCCTGGACACGGAGAGGAGAGCCACGATGGAGGCCCTCAGGCAGCAGGGCCGCCCGAGTCTCTCCATCGACCTGGACGATCTCACCCCATACACCCTGGGGGCTCTGTTCATGCTCTTTCAGGTGGCCACCGTTTATGCCGGATCCCTGTACGGAATCGATCCCCTGAACCAGCCCGGAGTGGAGCTGAGCAAGCGTCTCACCTACGGACTCCTGGGCCGGGAAGGCTACGAGAAACCAACCCTCTGGACCGGAGACACTTCCTGGCGGGTATGACTCCCGGGTGATTACCTTCCCATGCGAAGGCTTTCGGCAAACGCCCGGAGGCCGACCATGGCAAGCCAGGAGCTCACGGGCAGCGAGACCTTCGGCGAAGGAAGTGTCTCCTCCCTGCAAAGGAGGGTACGATGCGCGATCATGATGACGTTCCCTACATCGTTGTCGAGCGGGAG
>JASFRP010000578.1:0-3388 GCA_050114895.1 Gemmatimonadota bacterium | reverse complement strand
GCCGACGAGCATCTGTGGAAAAAGAAGGGTTCATCCCATGAGACTTGTGGTCCTCTCAACCGTGACTCTCCTCGGCTTCGGGAGCGCGTCTCCAACCTGCGCCCGGGAAGGCACCCACCTCCACGCGGTGTCGTGGCGCCCGCCCGCGGCTTCCATCTGCGACTCACCCGTACGCCAGGCCAACGGCCACGGCCGCACCCCGACCCCCGGGCCGGCGCCGGCCACCCCGCCAGATTCCCTCACCCTGGATGAGGCGGTGAGGATCGTGCTGGAGACTCACCCCGCGGTGGAGGAGGCCAGGGAAGGGGTTCTCGTCTCGAGCGCCCGGGTGCGGGGAAGTCGGAGTGCCCTCTATCCGGTAATAGACGCCACCGGGCTCTACTCCCACGTTGGACCGGTTCCTTCCCTGGAGTTCCAGGACCGATCCATCTCTCTCTTTCCCAGCAACAACTACAACGCATCGGTGACCGTGCGGCAGACCGTGTACGATGCCGGGAGGAGGGAAGTCGAAGTGGAGCGTGCCAGGTCGGTGGAAGGGACCGCCGCGGAGGGGGTGGCGCTGGTCCGCTCCGGCCTGGCATACCAGACCATCGACGCGTTCAACGCGATTCTCTTCCTTCAGGAGAACCTGGCGGTACAGGAGGAAGAGCTTCAGGCCCTGACTCGGCACCTGGCCATCACGGAGGAGAAGGTGCGTTCCGGAACGGCCACGGAGTTCGAGGTCCTCACGACTCAGGTTCGGATGGCCGACGTGGAGAGTCGACGGGTGGACGTGGCGAGCAACCTGGAGGTGCGGCGAATCGAGCTCGGTCAGCTGTTGGGATGGACCGCAGAAACGCCGCCGGTGCTGGTGGGGAGCTTCGACGGGACCCCTCCCGAGCTGGACCTGGATTCCCTCCTCAGCGTGGCTCTGGCTCAACGTCCGGAGATGAAACTCTCCAGGGGGGCAGAGGGCACTGCAGAAGTACAGGCCCGCCTGGCCTCGCTGGGCGACAAGCCCTCGGTGAGTCTGAACCTGACGCTGGGGGCGAAGAACGGATACGTTCCCCACCTCAACGCGGTGAAGCCGAACTGGATCGCCGGGATGTCGATGGATTTCCCCCTATTCAACGGGCACAGGACCCGGAGCCAGGTCGAGGAGTCCGAGGCAGGGCTGAGCCAGGCCAGGGCGAGGACCCGGGCCCTGGAGCGGACCGTGACCACTCAGGTCCAGCAAGCTGCAGCGTCCGTTCAGGCAAGCAGGGAGAAGATCCGAGCCTCGGAGCTCCAGGTCCGGCAAGCCGAGGCGGCTCTCGAGCTGGCCAACACCCGGTACCAGGCCGGCGTGGTCACAAACCTGGACGTGCTGGACGCCCAGACCTCCCTGTCCGAAGCCAGGCTCATGGAGCTCCGAGCACGGTATGACCTCGTCAGGAGCCGCTATCTCCTGATGCGGACGGTAGGGGACTGGAGGTGGTAGCCCGGGAGAGTCGATAGACGGGACCCCCACCGCCCGCCGGGAGACGGCGCTGGACAGGCGAGGGGAGAAGCGCAGGCGATCCTACCGCCTGTGCCCGAAGAGTGCGTTCTCCGTCTGGGGGTGATTGAACATGTCCGGGGGGCTGTGTCCGGGACCGTCGGCAATCACCAGGCGCCAGTTGAATTCCCACTCCCTCTCGTACGCCAGATCCATCGCTTCATTGAACCAGCGAATGTTGCGGGAATAGCGGTGGACGCCCTGAGCGTACGCCTCCCCCGTGGGAAGCTGGGCCAGCTCGGTGTCGCCGGTCCCCACATAGACCGTGATGGGCTGGGCCAGGTACCTCTGGATCCGAGCGTCGCTCCCCAGCTCTTCAGGCAGCCCGCCGAAGCCGAGACCGAATCTCAGGTCCCGGGTCGGGAACATGCACGAGCCGGAGCTGATGGCGACAACGCGTTCGGCATCGGTGTCCAGGAATGCGGCCATCCGGCCCACGAATTGGCCTCCGGCGGAGAAGCCCACGATGAGGTACGGCAGCCGTGTATCGCCTTCGCGAGCCCGGATGTAATCCACGATCATGGGCACGAACGCGTAGGTGCGTTCGTCGGCGTCAGCGACGGACCCGTCTTCACGAAACACGCCGCCGTACTGGTAGAGTCGGTTCGGGAATCGCTCCAGATCGAATTCGGGCACCACCACCAGGGACCCGAAGGAGTCGCCCATGCCGGACGCACTGTCCCGATAACCGCTGGCCGTCCGCGAAGCCCCGTGGAAGAGGAGAATGAACCGGTCTCCCCTGTAGCTCGCCGGCTTGTAGAAATGGAGGTTCAGGAGGGTACCGCCGAAGTCGACCTCGACGACCCCCTTTCCCAGGGGAAACGGGTCGGCGGTTACGGGGATGGGGACATCTTGTGCCTCGGCCCCGCGGGAAAGCGGTGCCAGGAGGGCCAGGAGAAGAACGGAAAGGCATCTCGTCCGGTGACGGAAGATTCGGTGCGGGCGATCCATGAGCATGCCACCTGGGGGGATGGGGAATCAGCGTAGAACGCGGTTCGGAGGACTCTACATTCTGGGCAGATCGCTGGATCAGCAAGGGCGGGCGCCGGGAGTGCCCCCACCCCGCGAACTCCCCCCCGGCTGGACGAACCGGGCTCTACCTGATACGCTGAGGCATTCCCAACAAGACCTCCCGGAGGAGCACCCCATGCGCGAGACCATTCGCTTTCGATTGAACGGCCGGGACACGACACTGGAAACGGAGGGCACCCGGACCCTGCTCTGGGTCCTGCGCCAGGACCTCGGACTCACGGGAGTCAAGTTCGGGTGCGGGATCTCCGAGTGCGGGGCCTGCACGGTTCTCGTGGACGGCAACCCGATCCGATCGTGCGCCTACCCGGTTTCAGGTCTGGAGGGCACCGAAGTCCTCACCATCGAGGGGCTGGCCCAGGGAGACGAGCTGCACCCCCTTCAGGAGGAGTTTGCCGAAAGGGGGGCCTTCCAGTGCGGCTACTGCACGCCGGGCATGATCATGGAGGCCTATAGCCTTCTCGCCAGGAACCCCCATCCGACCCGCTCGGATATCCTGAGAGGGATGGAAGGCAACCTTTGCCGATGTGCCGCCCACAAGAGAATCGTGGAAGCCATCGAAGCCGCCGCCGCGCGGATGTAAGGAGGATACCATGAGACGGAACGATCTGGGGCCCATGGCGGTGGACCGCCGGGATTTCCTGAAATTCACCGGTGGGGGCATCGCCGTCGCCGTGACTCTGAAGGACGTCTCGTTGCTCTCCGAAGCGATGGCCCAGCAGCGGGAATACCCTACGGATCTCAACGCGTATGTCCTGGTGGGAGAGGACGGCCGGGTCAAGGTCTTCTCCGGGAAGATCGAGATGGGGCAGGGTGTCGAGACATCCCAGGCACAGATGGCTG
>JASFRP010000577.1:0-3388 GCA_050114895.1 Gemmatimonadota bacterium | reverse complement strand
AGCAGTAACCCAGACCGACGTGCGCCTCGGCAGATTCCCCATCCAGCTCGATGGCCCGGCCGAAATGCACGATGCCCTTCTCGAAGCCGCCCTTCGTGTACCGCTGCACGAAATGTTTCCCTCTTAGATACTCCTGGTAGGCAGCCAGGCTATCCGTGGGCTTGTCCGCCGAGAGGCTCCTCTTCCCAGGCGAGATCGCCGCCTTCAACTCGACAGCCACCTGACGGGAGATCTCCGCCTGCACTGCAATGAGGTTTTCCATGGAGAGAGGCCGGTCGTAGCTCTCGGCCCAGAGGTGCTCGTCCCTGGCGGCATCCATGAGCTGGGCTGTCAGGCGGACCTGGTCCCCGGCCTTCCGGGCGCTCCCCTCCAAGATGTACTGGACACCCAACTCACGGGCGATCTCCGGCACCGGTTTCGGGTTCTCCCGGTAGTGGAGGACCGAGGTACGGGCCCTCACCGCCAGACCACCGATCTTCTGTAGTTGGGTCAGGATCTCTTCGTGGATCCCCCCGGCGAAGTAGGCGTCGTCCGGGTTGGGGCTGAAATCATCGAAGGGGGGAACCGCGATGGTGGGTCGTATCTCCTCCGCGCTCCCGAATCGAGCGATCCCTCCGGCCGCACTTCGTAAGCCCAGGCGAGGACAAGGGCGATGGGAAGGCCAACAAGGATGAAGATGCCAACCGGGATCTGGATTCCATCCCAAATGCTTGACGGGAGGGCAGCCTCCCCCAACCCGATAATCCCTGCTCCCACGACCACGTAAACCGTAGCGACTCGGTAGATTTTCCGTCGCTTCAGCTCAGCCAGGAACAACGAGAGCTTGGATGCCACGTGTATGGCTCCGTCGAGAGTAGCCTACTCGTTCCAGCCCAGTCAGCCACCAAGAGGAACAATGGCTCGCGGTTATGCTGGGGGCAAGGACGCCTCCTGCAGGAACCGAGGTGGCGTTGTCCCGTCCTTCCCGGCCTTCGTCGGTCCCCGGTCGGCTCGTCGGTGGACCGGCTGGGACCGCCCTCTTCAGTTCCCTCCGGCGGCCCGGAAGAGGTAGCTGATCTTCACGAAGAAGGCGTCGTCGGTGCGGGAGAGGCTCCGGAACGACAGGGGATCCGGCTCCGTGCGGGTGTTCCCGTACCCGGCGAAGAACACCGTGCCCGGGGAGGGACGGTACGAAAACAGCCAGTCGGCCCGGAGTTGATTGGACTCCGAAGGTGCGGAGGGAGCGAGGGTGCCGTCGTAGCTCCTCACCAGGAGGACTTCGCCGGTGCGGGGGTCCATCAGGGGAGCCCGCTCCGTGGCGGTGTACTGGGCCACCATTCGCAAGAAGATGGAACGGCTGACCTGGTATTCCACCTTCAGGCGGGGGATGCGGGTGGATGCCGTCTTCTCTCCGTCCCTCCTGCGCTTGAGGGAGGTGCTCCGGTAGGTGGCGCCGATGCGGATCTTCTGGCTCGGGCGCAGATCGAGGCTGGCGTTGTAGTCCAGGCGCCGAGCCCGGGAGGTCTCGAGGAAATCCACCTCCCGGCCCAGGGTCATGCCCAGAGACGCGGAGTAGGTGCGGAACTGGGGCGTGGCCACCTGGAGTTGGGTGGAGAAGGTGCCGATGCGGTCCGAGGGGACGAATGGAACCGGGGAAGCAGGTGTGCCTGTGAAGAGCCTCCCGTAGTCCCCGGCGTCGAAGGCGTAGCTTCCCAGGGTGGGGGACACGTTCAGGTTCCATCCACCCCTGAGGGTGATCTGATTGTGCATCATGAGTTGGCTCTCCAGGATCTCCTGGCCGTCGAAGAAGTCCTGGTAGCGCCAGAGTCCCTCCCAGCGCAGGAAGGTGTTGATCTGCTCCAACCGGGCACCCGGGGCTCCGTAGAGGGTGAAGCGATTGGCCATGCCCGGCTGCACGATCCCTGTACGTTGCACGAAGCCGTTGTCGGCAGCGAAGTCCTCGCCGATAGCCAGGACGCCGTAGTGGAACCCCCAGCTCCGGCCGGTCCGGTCCACCACCGCTTCCCACATGGGTGCCGTGTTGCTGGTCCCACCCTGGCTGGTGTGGCTCACCACCCCCTGAACCTGCACGTAGTAGAGGCCCCCGAAGACGTGGTGCACGTCGGCCTCCGCCACCCGATTGGAGCGCCCCCCGCCCACCCGCTCGCTGTAGAGAAGGCCGGCAGTGGACTGGTCAGCGAAGCCCCGTCGGAGCCGCACGATGTCCACCACCGGGCGCCCACCGTCGGGAGGGGTGGTACCGTCGTCCACCGCCGACAGGATGGCCACGTCGGTGCGCCCCACCTTTCCCGTGAGCTTCACCGCGGCCTCGGGGCGCACGATGGCTCGGGTGTAGACCAGGGTGTTGGGGGCGTTGAACTGGTCCACCCCCTCCACGAAGAAGGGCCGGCGCTCGGGGTAGAAGAGGGCGAAGCGCTCGTCGGCGGCGATCTGGGTGGCGTCGGCCTCCACCTGGCTGAAGTCGGGCTTCACGGTGCCGTTCAGGACCCAGTTGCTCCCCATCCCCCAGCGGACGTTCCCGCCGAGTCTAGGTTCGGAGTCGTAGTGCCAGTCCCCGGTCCCGTTGGACTCGGGGCCGCCCACCACCGTGGTGGTGAACTCGGGGTTCAGCTGGACCACCTGGCCGTGCCGCATCCCCGTGAGCCCCACCAGCGTCCCCTCCTGATCGATGAATGAGGCGGCGGCCCGACGGGCCGGTGTCCAAGTGTCCTGCCATCCGCTGTGCTGGATGTTCCGCTGGATCTGGATGCCCCAGTCCTGCACCGCCTTCACGGGGTAGCGGAGGCTGCTGAAGGGGATGCGGATCTCCACCTCGTAGCCCTCGTCTGTGACCCGACCCTTCGACTCCCAGAGGAAGTCGGCGGACAGGTCGTTCTGGCCGGGCATGATGTTGGCCCCGGGGATAAACCCACCCCCCTCGCTCTTGGTGCCGTCGGCCTGGACCCCCAGGGGGTTCACGATGAAGACGAAGGCCCGATTGCGCTCGTTATAGGTGTCCAGATGGATCTCGACGTTGTCGTCGGAGCTGACCTTGTCCCGGTCCGCCAGGGTGGCCCGGACCTGCCCGTGGGGCTCGAAAGCCCGGACGCCCAGGTAAAGGGCGTCGGGGGAATACCAGACCAGGACCTCAGTGGAATCCACGGCGGCGCGGGAGTCTGCCGGCTGGTACTGGGAGAAGCCCGTGAGGATGGCTGCCTGGGCCCAGGGGGCCTCGTCCAGAACGCCGTCGATGGTGGCACGGGTGTCGATGGCGGGAGGGGTCACCGAGGTCCGGCCCTCCCGGGCGTGGTAGACATTGCCGGGACCGGAGGCTGCGAGCTGGAGCACTGCGAGGATCGGTAGAATCATAGCTCGAAAAGATAGTAGATGTCTGTCGGTGTCGTGAGTC
>JASFRP010000576.1:0-3390 GCA_050114895.1 Gemmatimonadota bacterium | reverse complement strand
TTCCTCCGGTCCCCGCGTGATGAAACCGGCGGCGGCGTTCCGGTTGGAGGACTGGATGCGCTCCATGAGTTCGGTGAGGGTCAGGTCATAGCTCAGCAGAGCGTTGGGGTCCACGAGGATCTGATACTGCTTGATGTCCCCTCCGATGCTCAGGACCTCAGAGACCTCCGGCACCGCCTTCAGCTCGTACTTCACCAGCCAGTCCTGGAGGGTTCGGAGCTCCAGGGTGGTCTGGCCTTCTCCCTCCAGGTAATAGAGGTAGACGAGACCCAGGCCCGTGGCGATGGGACCCAGAAAAGGGTCGCCGGCCTGGGGAGGCAGGTCGGCCTGGATCTCGTGCAGTCGGGGGGCCAGGACCTGTCGAGCCCAGTAGATGTCCGTGCCCTCCTCGAAGTACACGTTCACCAGGGAAAGGCCATAGGTGGAGGTGCTGCGGATGCGCTCCACCTTCGGCAGACCGAACATCGCCGCCTCCACTGGGACCGACACCAGCTGTTCCACTTCCTGGGGTGCCAGCCCCTCCGCCTCCGTGTAGATCTGAACCAGCGCCGGCGACGGATCCGGGAACACGTCTATGGTGAGGTTCCGATAGGCCACCAGACCCAGCAGCGCGATGGTGAGGGTGACGGCAATGACCAGGAGGCGTTGTTTCACCAGTGCCCGAATGGTGGCCGCGATCACGGGGCTCTTCCTCCCTGGCCGGCGCCTGCCCGGCTCCGCCTGTAGGTTTGGAGTCTTCTGCGGGATCCTTCCTCAATGAACATGCTCATGCCCTCCCACGCCCTTCGTCATCTCCGCCTTGAGCGTGAACGCGCCCTTGACCACCACCTGCTCCGTTCCGTCCAATCCCTCCAGGATGATTCGACCCTCGGTGAGAGTCTCTCCGGGAACCACCTCCCTCTCCTGGAAGAGGAGATGGTCTTCCCCCGGCTCGGGAGGAAGGGCAACGAAAACCACGTGCCTCCCCTCCAACAGCTGGACCGCGTCCTCCGGGAGGATGATTCGCTCCTGGTCAGGTGAGCGGGCTCTGACGAAGCCTTGTACGTACATGTTGGGCCGGAGGAGACCTTCGGGGTTGGATACCTCCACCCTGACCAGGATGGTGCGGAGCTCCGCGTCCACCTGGTCTGAGATGACACTGACGCGCCCGCTGAAATCCCGGCCGGGAAAGGCCGAGGTCCTGATGACGACCTCCGCGTCCCGGCTGAGGCCGGGCAACTGGGGTTCGTACGCGTCCAGTTGGGCCCAGAGGAGCGAGAGATCGGAGACGGTGAAGAGGGCGTCCCCGGGCTCCACATGATCTCCCAGAATCACGTTCCGCTGGATGACCACGCCCCCAATGGGACTGCGAATGGCCAGGAGGGGCTCCACAGCCGAGTGGTCCCCCACCGAGGCGTTCACGTCGAGTCCCTCGGTGATGGCCTGGATTCGCTCCTGATCCACCCCGAAAGAGTGGAGGATGACCTCCGCCGACCGAAGTTCCGCCACCTGTTGCTCGAACAGGGATTGCCGTCGGAGAAATTCCCGCTCTTCGATGGCGCTCTCATCTCTCAGGACGACGGCCCGCTCGTAGTCTTTCTGGCTCAACTCGGCCTGGGCATGCGCTCGAAGGAACGCCGTTTGTGCCCGAGTGAACTCCGGGGCGTTGAGTCTCACCAGGACCTGGCCCGGGACCACCCGGCTTCCCAGATCCACCATCCGTTCTGCCACCTGGCCTGCCACCAGGGGGGCGATCTCCGCAGTCCGGTTCCCGTTCATCGTGAGGACGCCCGGAAGCTCGATCTCCGCAGAGATGGTGGTGCGGCCCGGGGAGGCCACCTCGAGGCCCCAGGCCTCCGCAGCCTCAGGCTCCACGTGCACGACACCTGGCGCTTCTTCGTCGGCCGAATCGGCCGCATCCGGTACCGATTCCGGTTGGCATGAGGCCGTGAGAAGCAGGATCGGGATGATCCCGAGCCATCCTGTTGAACGGGGGCCTGCCTCCGGCGGCATCACAGGGTCCCTCCCCCGGCGGCT
Organism: Gemmatimonadota bacterium; assembly: GCA_050114895.1. Lineage (GTDB taxonomy): Bacteria > Gemmatimonadota > Gemmatimonadetes > Longimicrobiales > Gaopeijiaceae > JASFRP01. The sequence continues at coordinate 1,374 of JASFRP010000576.1, read as the reverse complement.
CGGTCCAGCGTGGCCCGTTCCACATTCCAGTCGTAAAGGGCCTGGAGATGTTGGATCTGAATGGAGTGGTATGTTCGGCGAGCATCCAGGTAGTCCATGAAGGATATCTCCCCCTGACGGTAGCTGGTCTCCGCAATCTCCATGCTGGTTTCGGCTTCCTCCAACAGTCCCTCTTCGAAGAGGCGGAGTGTGTGGCGATAGAGTCGCAGACGATTGTGGTGGATCAGGAGGTTGGCCTCCAGCTCCAACCTGAGGGCTTCCTCCTCGTGTTCGGCCACGCTGACCCTCTGGCGGCCTTCTTCGGCATTCGCCCTGGACTGGTTCCAGAGAGGGATCTCCAGACCCACCCCCAGGCTTCGGACCTCTCCGTCCAGCTCCTTTCGGGAGGAGCCGGAGAGAACGGGATCGGGCAGCCAACCCAGCTGCCTCTCCTTCAAGGCCTTCACGGCCGATTCTCTCTCCAGGGCCGCCCTTGCGAGCTCGGGGTGACCCGGGAGGACTTCGCGGGTGAGACGCTCCAGGGACGGCTCCTCCCCTGCGGCCACCAACGCTCCTTCCAGCTGGAAGTCCTGCGGAAGGGCATTCCCAAGGAAGGTGTTGAGGTGTCTTCGAAACTGTTCCAGCTCGATCTCCACGGCCTCGAGCTCATTCTGAGCCCTCATATGCTCCACCCTGAGACGTATGGCCTCCAACTCCCGGACCTCCCCCACCCGAGCCCGGGCCTCGATGAGGGTACGGATCTCCGAGAGTGCCTCCTCGTTCAGCCGGGAAAGCTCCACCATCTCTCTGAGGAAAAGGATCCGGTAGAAGTGCGTGCGAATCTGGAATTCCACCTCCAGGACCCCGGATCGCACGGCCTCCCCGGCTGCGTCCGCCTGCGCTTGCACCGACGCGAGGCGATAGTGCCGGGTGAGAGGGTTCTCCACCACCTGTCGGAGGGAGAAGCCGGATACGGAGCGGGAGGATCCGCTCTCCCTGGGATCTCCGGAGCCCCATTCGTACTCCAGCTCCGGGTTTTCCCATCGGCCCACCGCCGCTTTATGGGCGCCCAGGGCGGCCTCCTCTGCCATCAGCGCCAGCACGGCGGGGTTCTGTTCCCTTCCGATCCGGAGGAGAGCGTCGAGGGTGTATGCCTCCTGAGCCTCGGAAGGGATGGGGCCACCCAGTGCCATCAGGGCGAGGAGGATGATGTAGTGTCGTCCAGCCATGGGTGAGGGCTCCCTCTTTCTTTGGAGACGTGCCACGACGGGAACATAGTTGAAGGGAAATTTCTTCTCGTGGCAATGGCTTCGGGAAAACCGGTGCGTCATGCAGGCCCCACCCGGGCCGCCGTGAAGGTGGGGGCCTCCGGTTAGCGGTCCGGCATCCGGGACG
>JASFRP010000575.1:0-3391 GCA_050114895.1 Gemmatimonadota bacterium | reverse complement strand
GTACGACCGGGTGTCTGCCGAGGCGTGGCTCCAGCTCCTGAGGCGGTATGCGGCCCGGATGCCGAAAGACCGGTCGTGAGCGACAGGAGGCTGGAGGAAGCCCTCCGACACTTTCATCCTCCGCCGGGGGTGAAGCTCTGGCATGGAGGGGCCACGGTACTCGGTGCGCTGAGGGGGGTGTCTCCCGAAGTGGCGGCGTGGAAACCGTACCCGGACAGACACAGCATCTGGGCCCTGGCTCTGCACGTCGCCTACTGGAACTACGCCGTGCGCCGTAGACTCACGGATGAGGCGAAGGGAGGATTTCCCCGCTCGCCCTCCAACTGGCCCCGGGTACCCGCCGGGGCCACGGCGTCGGCATGGGACAGGGACCGTCGCCTGGTGAAGGAGTTCCACGAGTCCCTCCTGAAAGCCATGACGGAGTTCGACCCGGGCCGCCTGGACCATCATGCCGGAGGCGAGGGGGGGACGAGCTTCGCCGACCTCATCACCGGGATCGTCCTCCACGATACGTACCACGCCGGGCAGATCCAGATGTTGAAGCGGCTGGCCCGGAGCCACGGCGTCTGACCCCCCGCGAAAGCGGAGCCGGGATCACCGAGAGCTTTCCATCACTCCTGAAAGGAGAGAGGCGTGTCCGAAGAACAGGCTACTACCACCCTCCGCACCCCCTGGCACCTCTGGCTTGTGGGGGTTCTGGCCCTCCTCTGGAACGCCATGGGCGCTTTCGACTACCTCATGACCGAGACCCGGAACGAAGGATACATGGGTCAGTTCACTCCCGAGCAGCTGGAATACTTCTATGCGTTCCCGGCCTGGGTGGTGGCCTTCTGGGCCATCGCCGTGTGGGGCGGAGTCCTGGGAGCGATCTTCTTGTTGCTTCGGAAGCGGTTCGCCGTCGGGACGTTCCTGGTCTCCTTTCTGGCCATGGTCGTGACCATGGTCCGGAACTACCTCCTGTCCGATGGGCTCGAAGTGACCAGCGTCTCCGGCCTGGTGTTCACGGCGGTCATCTTCGTGGTGTCCCTCTTCCTCTACCTCTACGCCAGGGCCATGAGGAGCAAGGGGGTGCTCACGTAACGGTGGGGCCCGGGGCCGTCGCCCTCTAGAACCCGCGTCTTCGCCGGCTGGGGCGGGCGATGGGTGTGCCCCGGGGAGAATCGGGCTCTCCGTGCCCAGCCTGCCTGGTTCCCCTTCGTGCGTCTCGCTCATCCCGTGCCGGGAATGCGGAGAGGTGGACGAGCTGGTCCTGATCCACCAACTCGCCCCCCAGTACCGATCCCCGGAGGATCCGGTACTCCCCCATTCCCACGGAGTCCGACGGGGTGCGCTCCGCTTCCCGCACCGATCCGATGAACCCTTCGGCCAGGTCGGCAGCGGCGGGTTCCGCCTCCCGCCTCCCTGAGGTTGCCATCCCTTCCAGGGCGTCCAGGACGTAGCCCGTGAGGATGCGCTGGTGGAGGCTGGTGAAGAGAACCGGAGACCCCACCACGTCCATTCCCAGAGGGACGCTCCCTGCGAAGGCCAGGAGCCCCATCTGATTGGGAAGGAGGGGGTATGCTTCGAGCCACTCCGTCGTGTCCCGGCGGCGGTGACGGTAGATGGAGTCCAGGGCCCCCGTCGGGGAGGCTCCCCCCAGCATGTCTCCCATCACATGGATTTCCTCCCATACGTCACCCTGGGCCTCGGCCAGGTCCCGGTGACTGGAACGAGCGCCTGGACCTCTGGCCTCCGCGGCATAGCTCGCTCTGGCCTCCGCCTCCCTCGCCTTTCTCCTGACCTTCGAGGGAGCATTCTGGGGTGCAGGGGCGAACGCCTCACCCACGAAGTGCCAACGCCCCTGCTCCATACAGGAGACCGGGATCTCCGTCGTGCTCTTGGGAGCCAGGAGGATGGAGCGGTTGGTCATGCGGTTCTGCCGGGCCCCGATGAGCTGTTCCCCGTCCAGAATCAGGACGGGATCGGGGCCGGTGTTTCTGGCCAGGAGGAAGGGGACCTGGCCCCCGTTCTTCTCTCCGATGGTGAGGACGCCGCTGGCCAGTGCGTCGGCCAGGAGGATGTACGGGAGCTCCCGGCTCACCTCTGCCAGGATGGGGAATACCGTGAGATTCTCGTGGTGCTGAGGTTCCCCCAGGGATGCTTCGAGCATGATGGTACCCTCCGTGTTGGGATCGACAAGAAAAGATCGCGGGAGGGTCTGACAGTGGAGGGTCCTCCCTCTGGCGGCGGGCGCTATCTTGTGCCCGACAGAGGAGACTCGCTCTTGGTAGAGGACATCAGCGCCCGAGCGCTCCTGCGGGAGCGCGACTACATGATCTTCCTGAGCACCCGGGCCCTGGGTGTCCTGGGCACTGTGGCCCAGAGTGTCACCATGGGGTGGCAGGTCTATGACCTGGCCCGGGCTGACCGGGGTGTCGCCGAATCGGCCCTGTTCGTAGGCCTGCTGGGGTTGGCTACGTTCATCCCTCTGTTCTTTCTGGCTCTTCCCGCCGGTGTTGCCGCCGACCGGTACGCCCGGAAGGTCATCCTGGTGCTCTGCTTCGCGGCGGAAGCCCTGTGCGCGGGGGCCCTGGCATGGACGGCAGCCCTGGGCATCCTGTCGGTGTCGGGGCTCATCGGCATCGCCTTCGCCTTCGGGATCGCCCGGGCCTTCCGAGCCCCGGCAGGGGTGGCTCTGGCCCCCATGCTGGTCCCCCGGGCCCTCCTCCCCCGCGCCATCGCCTGGAACTCCCTGGCGGGTCAGATGGGCACCATCGCCGGGCCGGCCCTGGCGGGGCTCCTAGTGGGCCACTGGTCGTCGGCCCATTCCTACGGGGTCGCGCTCCTCCTCTACATGGCTCCCATCGTGGGGATGGGGTTCGTCTCCCGGTCCACCACACCCGCAGCACAGCCTGGCTCCCGCATCGAGCGGGTGAAACAAGGGCTGAGATACATTCGGGACAACAAAGTGGTCTTCGGCGCCATCTCCCTGGATCTCTTCGCCGTCCTCCTGGGGGGTGCCACGGCCCTGCTGCCGGTATTTGCCCGGGACATCCTGTTCGTGGGTCCTGAAGGGTTCGGGCTCCTCCGTTCCGCTCCCGCCGCGGGGGCGGCGGTGGTGGCCCTGGTCCTGGCGGGCCGGCCCATCCGGAGCCGGGCCGGGTTCTCCCTGTTCACCGGGGTGGCCATCTTCGGGATGGCCACCATCGTCTTCGGCCTCTCCCGGTCCTTCTGGCTCTCCCTGGTCGCCCTGGCTACCCTTGGCGGGGCCGACATGGTCTCGGTATACATCCGCCAGACCCTCATCCAGATCGTCACCCCCGACCCCATGCGGGGCCGGGTGGCGTCGGTCTCCTTCCTCTTCATCGGGGCGTCCAACGAGCTGGGGGAGTTCGAGAGCGGTATCACGGCC
>JASFRP010000574.1:0-3391 GCA_050114895.1 Gemmatimonadota bacterium | reverse complement strand
ACCAACTCTCTCCAATGACGGATTTCATGAGCAAAGCGTGGCATGAGGTCCGCGGAGACCCTCGGCCAGGGACGCGATTCCGGGACTGATGCCACGGTTTTGAGCTGGGCTTCGTCTTTATTTGGGGTGTTTTGTTGAGGGCCCAGTGTCGTGGCGGGAGGTTCCAATCATAGGATCGACTGTGGGTGTCCTCGGGCGGATGGCGCTTACTGGAAATCAGGGATCATTCCTGTTGGACGGCGGAAAGCTGCGGTGGGATCCGCTCGGGATTCCTTGGCCCCATGCCGGAGACGCTCTGGGGGAGGTCGGAGGCGCGACCGCGTCGGGGAAGGCAACCTCCCTCGCCACCGGAGACTCTCTCATTCTCCTCGATTCAGATGGGATCGTCCTCCCCATGCCTTTTGGACGCTTCTTCGAGGAGCTCGTGTTCGACTGGCCCGAAATCATGCCTTGCCGGAGAAGCCACTGTTGATTCATACACGCTCGTCTCTGGCCGGAGCACTCGTTCTTCTGTGCGCCTGTGGTGACCCTGAGTCCCCAGCCATTCCCGGGCTCGAAGTTGAAGAATGGGAAGCCCACTCCATCGCGAGCGACGCTCGGTTCGTGGACGTGAGGGATATGACCCTCATTGACCATTCCCTGTGGGTCCTCGACGGCGCCCCTCCTTTCCTCACCCGCATCTCGCTGGAAACGGGAAAGGCCATCCACCTCGGCCAGGAGGGTGAAGGACCCGGTGAGTTCCTGGCCCCGTGGGCCATTCAACCGAAGACGGATTCCTCGGGCATTCTGGTGTGGGACTTCGGAGTCTACAGGGTGAACGAGTTCGACCTGGACGGCACGTATCAGGGTTCCACGACCATGAGTCAGACCGGTCGGATTCTCGCTCGATCGGACTTCAGAAAGGTCTCCTACGCGGACCCATTCAGGGTCCGGTCCACTCCTGAGGGATATCTCGCGGGCTCCTTCGACCGCAGGCTCGACCATACAGCAGACTTCTCCCTGGGGGTGATCCGACTCTCAGGTCCCAGCCTCGATCCCGGTCAATTGGTGGTCAACATGGGTGCCCTGATGGTCCCTGGTGTCGAGAGCATGACAGAGTGGGCTCCCGTGCCCTTCTGGGATGCCTGTGCCGGATATCTCACAGTCTGGAATCCGGCCTCCAGGGTCGTCACTTGGATTGGCCCGAACCGGAGCCCTCAAGCCCAGGTTCCGTTTGACCTCCCTACAGGGGAACTCCAGACCGAGGACAATGAGAGGTATCTGGAACAGATGGCCCGCCTGGAGCTCGGTCCCCAGTATCGCAATCACGGAATTGACTTCTCCACCATGGCGCCACAAGTCCAGGGCCGGTTTTCTGCCCACCGGCCGCTGGTGACGGACCTCAGATGCCAGGATGCGGACGCGGTCTGGCTCCGGCTCTTCAGCACGCGTGATGACCCACTTGGGAGGGCTTCAGAGTGGATCCGCTTGGGGAGAAATGGCTCAAAACGTCATGTCAGGACTCCGAGTGGATTCTCGCCCCTTGTCTTTACCTCCGAAGGACACTTCGGACCCCTTGAGCTCGTTGAAGGCGATCAGGCCATCGCCCGACTCACTCCTCCCGCTACTCGATTCTCGGACCCCGGTTAAGAGGAGACCCACCATGCGTCGCAAGCTCCTGTTTGCCCTGATTCCCTTGAATTGCCTTCTGGCAATTGCGCTCCTCGCCCGGGTGGCCGACACTCAGGTGATCCCCCGAGGCCTTTTCGATTGCTGCAAGGACGTCGGCGAAGCGGGTTATTGTTGTGACAACTGCTGCTGGTTCATTCATAGCTGCCGCAGTGATGATGACTGCCAGGGAGTGGTGAGATGACGAGCGGCCGGTGTACGCGGGAGCAACTCCGGTGAGGGCACCCAGGCGCCGAGGCTTCTTCTGGGAGGTCTCACGCTGGACCATCATCCTCCTGATTGTACCGGCGTGCGCTCAGATCCTTGGAGGACCCCCGCCGGGCGAGAAGTGGTCCCTGTGGGAGGGAGTCTACCTCTTCACTTCATGGGTCGGACTCTTTCTCCCCTTTGCGGCGTTCGCCGGGGGGATCGTCGGGTCTGCCCGGCTGAGTCCGCTCCGTTTAGCCGCCTCTGGACTTGCCGTCTCCTTCGTTTCGTTTCTGCTTCTCGGGTTCGCGTCCCCTTACTCCGAGTACAAGTCAGTCCAGGAAGCCGGGCGGGACACCGCGATGCGGTTTCCGACCGGACCCACCACAATCGGGGGTCTCCGGGAGCTGCGGGTCGAGGTCCTGGAGTACCCCGCGGAGGAGTTCGGGTACTCGGCTGAAGATCCATTGGATTCACCTCCCAATTGGATCGACTTTCGAATCCATACGTCCTTTGTCCTTTCCCTGTTCGCGATCCTGGCCGTCTTCCTTGGCGCAGTCACTGCTGGTCTCACATCTGGACTGTCCCCTCCTGCCCGCCGAAACGCTCGCTGGGCCATCGGTCTCGCCTCCGGCGTCCTCTTCTTTGTGGTGGAGGCGATTGGAGGGGAATGGGTCCGAGCCGATCCCCTGAACTCAGGCCTCTTCGCGGCCTGGGGACCTCTGCTCCTGCCGGCCCTGGAGTTTGGGGCTCTCTACCTCCTCCTCCTCAAACGATCCCGGACGGATCCCACGCTTTTCAAGGGATTTCCGTCTAATGGTTGACCGTGAGCGTTTCCGGGAAGGCAATCACCAGTACTTCGCCGAGGTCATCCGAGACTACGGGAGAGTGGTCAAGGCGGTTTGTCTTTCCTACGCGGAGTCAGAAGACGACGTGAGTGATCTGATCCAGGAATGCTGGACACTCGCTTACGAGAAGCGCCACAGCTTCCGAGCAGAAGGATCCTTTGCTGCCTGGCTTCACCGGCTCACACGGAACCACTGCACCGACGCCTACCGGAGCAGGACATCTCGGAGGCAAGGGCTCGAGAAGTTCGCGGCGATGGGGGCTATCCAGGACCTCCATCGGAGAACACCGAGTCCAGCTGAAGAACTGGAAAGGAAAGAGAGTGAGAGGACGCTCTGGAACGCCTTGGACGCTCTCCCAGAGAAGGAGAGGGATGCCATTATCTTGAGGCTGATCCAACGAAGGACTCCAGGGGAGGTTGCTGAAGAAATGAAGATCGAAAAGGCCTCGGTGCGATCGAACATCAGCCGGGGAATCAAGCGCCTGAGGGGACTCATTGGAGGAGCAGACAAGTGACCTGCCCTGACGTCGAACGCCTGGTAGAGGTCGCGCTGGGCCAATCAGCCGATCCCGAATTGGAGGCACACGTCCAACGCTGTGAGGACTGCCGAGCTGACCTGCTCACGATCGAAGCCTTGGCCGGCGTGGGAGGACCGGACAGAGAGATTTCGGAGGGGTTGGTATCCCGGAT